>JAJYPA010000487.1 GCA_021795795.1 Pseudomonadota bacterium
ATACTTCTTCATGATGATCCTCCTTGATCAGAACCAATTACATCGCCAGCATCCTTGCCAGCACCACTCCTCTTATCGGACTAAACCCATCATTGCCTGTAATATCAGACGGAATGAGGCACTAGGCTGAGGCGGTTGGGTCCTGCCAGGCCGCACCGTTGCATACCTGTGGCCAGACAATCCCTTTTCGTTTGGCGACACGAAGCATTTCCGTGGGATCGTTATCCAGACTGATTCCCACGAATCCAACGCCTTTTTTGGAAAAAATCTTGTAGTCTTTAACCACGGTAGGCGCTTCCATCATGCACGGATGGCACCAGGTGGCCCAGAAATCAACCACCAGCAGGTGCCCCTTCAGCATCGTCCCGTTAATTTGCCCGCCGCCCACCGTACGCCACGCAATGTTCACACGGTCGCCTGCGGAGAGTGCCGCAGCGCGATGCGCCACCATGACGGTCAACAGGATGGTCAGTGAAACGGGAAACAGATTTTTTCTTCCGTACAATATGCTCATGATAAATCTCGCATGTAGAGTTTATGACTCTTAGATAATAACACCTTCCTTGGGTAAAAGCAATTTCAAATGGCAATTTTTGGGTGTGCCCGTTTTTATCGGGAACCTGAAAAAGCACATGCGTGCCGACAGGCACGCCCCTGGAGCGCGGGTGTCCTCACCCGCTTTGGTTCGGCAACGTTACCTGCATAAGAACATAAACCCCTGTTCTGCAAGCAGTTTGCCAATCCCGATAAAAACGGGCACACCTCAAATTTTATCGGGAATCGTTGGTATACCGTGTCCGTATTACGAACCGCGTCTACCGTGATTTTTCTGAATTTGGATAATAGGCATGCATGAGAAGCAGGCCGTTTTTTTTACTGCGACGGCAGGGATCTTTTATTTTCCGGCAGTTGAGACGCCAGGCACGGGCTGGCGGGCTACGCACTACGTCAGTCGCATAAAGGGAGTGATGACGCTTGAAAGAGGAGATTTGGAATTTGAGGATTTGAGATTTTAGACCTGGCGCGGCGGGCGCTGCGCTCGGTTCCGATAGGCGACTCTTGCCGCAGCGGGATTGCGGCGTCTGTGCCGAAATGCGAACTCGGACGTGTAGCGTTGCATTTACTCATGGAGTTATTGACAAGCATTTAACGACAAGATTGCCCGAAGAGTATATAAAACTGGCTGGCTGACGGCGGCTCTATGGTTGACCAGAGAGGGGATTGGCGTTGCCGGGTCGGGAGCGGCTGTTGAGTCGGCTTTGTGCGGCGGTTATGCTGGCGGCCAGCATAGAAGGATTCAACGCATGGCCAGCGAAGCACAATTGACCCAATTGTCCGGTATTACTGAGGCTCCTGCGCGCCATCGGGTAGCGAAGCCGCCGCGTGTTTCCGGCCTGAGAGCGAAAAAACTTATTTCCTTTGGCTGGTATGGCGGCAAATTTTCCCATCTTGACTGGCTGATTCCGTTGTTGCCTTCATGCCACCACTATTGCGAACCGTTCGCCGGATCGGCGGCGGTGTTGCTGAATCGATCGCCATCGGCCATTGAAACTTATAACGATCTGGATGGTGAGGTCTGCAATTTCTTCCGCGTACTGCGCGAGGAAAAGCAAAAGCTGGTTGAAGCCATTGGCCTGACGCCATTCGCGCGGGAGGAATTTGCTCTGGCGTGTCAACTCGATCCTGAATTGTCACCGTTGGAAAGGGCCCGTCGATTTTATATCCGCGCACGGCAGGTCCGCACCGGACTGGCCCAGACCGCGAGTATTGGCCGCTGGGCAAATTGTAAAAATACCAGTCGGGCCGGAATGAGTGGCGTTATCAGCCGATGGCTTGGCGGCGTGGCCATGCTGCCGGAAATTGCGACCCGGTTAATGCGGGTGCAAATTGAAAATCGTCCCGCGATTCAAATTGTCAATCTTTATGACTCGCTGAATACGCTTTTTTATTGTGATCCGCCTTACGTACATGAAACACGTGGCGACACGAAGGCCTACGGCTACGAAATGACGGATTCGCAACATCGCGATCTGGCCACTGCGCTGAATGCCGTGCGAGGAAAAGTTGCAATTTCCAACTATCCTTGCGCGCTGATGGATGAGCTTTATCCCAAGGGCAAATGGTGGAAGACTGTTATTTCCCCCAAAACGAATCATTCGACGAAAGGCAAACGGATTGAGGCGCTGTGGACGAATTATGAAATTTTAAAACATTCTAAAGGAAAACCCGATACCAATGGACATCTGTTTCAAGATTCTTGAGGATTCGTATAAAAGGACGGTTCAGCGGTCGGCGAAGTCCTTTATCGCCGATAGAGGCGCCAGGGAACGCATTGAGGTGGTCGCATTATGCTTAAAAAATCGGGCGGGTGTCCGGGCGCTTCTTGCAGGCCTGTTGGCAAAAATTCGTAAACGTCTCGCCAACTACAGGTGGGTGATTTTCGCTGGCGGGCAGAATTCGTGAGTTATTTTCTCCGCCATGGTTGTCCAACTCCAGCAACATGTCCTTACGGAACCCTTGGCGGTTTACCACTTGGGGGCTTTGTTGCGGAATAATGTCTGGTTCAAGTAGGTGTGGGGTTGTCGCGCAGTGTGAGCGGCTTGATATGCGTGTGCTGATTGTGATCAGGGATATTTGGCCCCGGGCAGTGTACAGGCCCATGGCCAGGCCGGGCAGCCCGAATGGATCAGGCCGCCACGGATTGGCTTGTCGGTGTTGGGGAATCTGTTGCCACCGGTGTTGGTATTGCCGAATCAGGTTTTGCCTGTTTGGTACCGATGGCTTGAGAGGCCGCTTTCCATCGGTCCGGCAGTAATTCATCGAGCTTGTCTGGCGGCACTCCCGAATCCTCCGGTTCTTTCGGTAATTGCGGCAATCGGGTAAGCACATCCCGCAGGTAGGACCATGGTTCCACACCATGGCGTTTGCAGGTGCTGATCAGGCTGTAAAGGATTGCCGCCGTGGTACCACCCTTGTCACTGCCTACAAACAGCCAGTTTTTCCGGCCAATGGCCACGCGGCGCAGGGCATTCTCCGCAGTGTTGTTATCAATGTTCAGTCGGCCATCAGTAATGTACATACACAAGGCATCCCATTGGTTCAGGGCATAGGTGATGGCTTCACCCATGGGACTCTTGGGTAAAATATGTCCACCATTTTCCCTTTGGCTGGCCAGCAGCCATTTTTTGAATGCCTCCAGCCTTGGCTTGGCCAGCGATTGGCGTAATTCCGCCCGTTGTAGAGCGTCCAGTCCTTGGGCATCAGCATCCCTCTCCACCGCGTAAAGCAGCTTGATTTGCGCCAAGGCTTCAGCACTGGCCCGGGGATCGCTATTCCGGGCGTCATAGAATTTTCGTCGGGCATGGGCCCAGCAGGCCACCTCCACGACTTTCCCTCCGGCCTGGCCCAGATAAATGCCGTCATAGCCGCTGAATGCGTCCGCCTGAAGATAGCCACTCCAATCTCCCAGGAAGGCCATCGGCCCATCGCGTTTGCGACTCGGCGTATAATCAAAGAGCGTGTAGGGATATAAGGGGTCTCCCACATACACCCAGAAGCGGGCGGTATGTTTGCCTCCGGTACCCGGTTCCAGGGCATCCACCGGGGTGTCATCGGTATGAATCACTGCGGATTGCCGTGCCAGTTCTTTCATCCGGTCATACAAAGGGCTTAATGCCACTGCCGCCTGTGCCGCCCAGGCGCAGAGGGTGGAGCGGGATAAGGTGATGCCATTGCGTTCCAAGATGCTTTCCAGACGATACATCGGCAGGTGATCGGTATATTTGCTCACTACCACATGGGCCAGCAAGCCCGGAGCCGCCAAGCCCTTTTCAATGGGAGCCAGAGGCTTTTCCGCCAGGGTAATCTGTGCCCCCTTGGCATTCTGCTCGCAGGTCTTGCAGGCGTATTTGAGTTGAATGTGCTGCAAGACGGTAATTTTGGCGGGCAGATAGTCATACTGTTCGCTGACATCCTGGCCAATCACAGACCGCATGATTCCGCAGCATGGGCAGAGCTTCTGGTCTTCCGGCAGGTCATGGATAATCTCCTGACGGGGTAAATCCGCCGGAGCCTTGCTCCGGCCATGCTTGTGGCGGTTCTTGTTATTGTCTGGGGTGGGTTCCGGCTGGGCAACCGGTTGGGCAATCGGTGCCGGTTCCGGACGTGGTTGTAATTGGTCCATGATGTCCCGGAACAGGGACATGTCGTTATCGTTGATCTTTTCACTGGAACGGCCATAAAGTTTACGCAGCAGACTTTGAATCTGATGGTGCATGTGCTGATTCTTGCGTTCCCGTTCCTCCAGACGTTCGAGCAACTCAATAATCATGGCATGGCAGCCGGGAACATCGGCGGGCAGGCTTTGCCCCACACCAGCGGCCAGAGTTTTGGCGATGTTGGCGGCGGAAGCGGATAAATCCAAAGAAGTTGTTGAAGCGGTGGTGGCCAAAGCCGCCGAATCGCCTGACTGGACAGGGGGAAGAGGAACTGAATTTTGAACATCCGTGCTCACACATATATATACGAACGAGACTGGAAAAGGTTGCAAAAAAAGATTAAAAAAAAGAATTATTTATTTTTGTTTTCTGGGGCCGCCGCGCGGCGGAACAGCCACTGATGTTATAAACATTTGCGCCATCCATGTGCCATCAGTCTGTTGCTACAGGCATCGCTGGAATGGATGGCGTCGCAGGTTGGGCATGATTCACCAATCGTTTGCACCGCTTGAGACTCTTGAGGTCCACACCATCCAACAGCATGGCCAATTCACTCGCCCGCATCTGAATCCCCCCGCCCGGCGACTCCGACGGCGGCAGACGGAACGTCCCCTCCTCCAGCCGCTTGTACCAGAGGGCCAGGCCATCCCTGTCCCAATACAGGATTTTGATGCGGTCCCTGCGACGACTCAGGAAGATGAACAGACTCCCGGAGAAAACATCCTGCTGATGCGTCTGGCGGGCCAGTTCAGCCAGGGTGTCAAACCCCTTGCGCATGTCCGTCGCATGGGTGCATACATACAACCGGACGTTATGTGATTGGTCCAATTCAGAAAGACTCGGCAACTTCAACATACATCCTCTCCCAGGCTGCCTGGTGGTTCCATGCGTTCCAAAACCCGTATCACTTCTGCCAGGCAGGTCGGTACGGCGGCATTGCCGATCACAATACGCCTGGAACCGCAGACCATGATCTGCCATGCGCTGGTGATATTCAGGCCATGATCCGGTGCGGAATCGGGCCGTTCCACCGATGAATCCGCCACGAGGTGTATGGGAGAAAAGAATTCCCGCACTTGAGTGGAAGCCTTTCCGGAACGCTCCGGCGGCAAGATCGCAGAATGTTGAAAGTTTGCCGAATTGGCCGGAACCGCCAGATTGGACGGTTTGCCTGCGGAACTCCGCGGCGGAACACCTTTACCCAAAAAACGAACCTTCCATGCGTTGAGCGTTTGAGAACTGAGCTTCTCACGACGGGAAAAGGCCGCCACGGTTAAACCGCTTTCCCGCCAAAGCTGTACCGCTTCACCCCAAAATGCGCGGCGTTCTTCCATCGATAACCCATCCCGCTGATTCATTGATGACTCCTTGTTCTATCAATGAATCAAAATTTACCACGCTATGATATTCCCGCCAGATGGGGTTGGCGGGACGTTTACGTCTTTATGGTAAAAATCGGGATAAAGAAATGGACCATGTTCGAAAGGTTGTAATTTTTCAGGTCCGCCAAAGACATAATGCGTCATGCCTAATGATGGCTGCAACAGCGTCGCGATGTAATTTTCCCACAGCCACGCGCCGTCAAAAATCACACCTTCCGCCTCGTGTTCTGTATCGCTTTCGTAAAGGGATGCGCCTTCGTTGCGCAGCACGGACAGGCAAACGGTGCGGAGCGGCTCATACGCGGAAAAAAAGGGGTGCCGCAGCGGACGGATATTTTCTCTGATGCACCTTTGCAAGCCGCGTGGATCCCAGCTTGGTGTGTGCTGCTCAATGGCATGGCGGGCCTCAATGAAGGCTTGCCCGGCGTTAGCAAGCAAACCCGGATATTTCGCATGGACGTGCCGCAGTGTGTGCCGCACCAGATGGGTGATCGGATTATCGTAAGAAAACTCATGCGTGGTATAAGCCAGGGTGCCGCGAAACGGGAGGTTGTTCCGCAGATGATCGCCAATGTTCAACGCGCCACGAAATCGCGTGTTATTATGTTCAAACCGCATGTACTTCTTGAAGACGCCTTGGGCATAGGCGGCAATAAGGCGGCTGCGAAAAGCCAAGAC
>JAJYPA010000488.1 GCA_021795795.1 Pseudomonadota bacterium
CGCCGGCGAACAATGGCACCCGCAACAACAGGGAAAGGTCCTGGACGACGGCAGCTACGAATTGCAGATCCCCTACTCCGACCCGCGCGAACTGATCATGGACATTTTAAAGTACGGTGGGGATGTTGAAGTGGTTTTGCCGCCGGGCTTGCGGGAGCGCGTCGCTGAAGAGCTGGGTCGGGCTTGGGGGCGGTATGGGGCGGGATAAAAAATTAGAGTTTTAGTACCAAATCAAACAATTTTATAAATGTAATCAGCAGGCTCATGTTTTGAGACAGTCCCTGTGATAAAACAACAAAATCGATTTTCGGAAATAGGCAGGCTGAATAAATGACGAAAACTCAACAAATATTGGCTCATGTCAGGCAAGATAGCGCTGGTAGATGGCATGAACACCTACTAGATGATCATCTTCGTGGGGTAGCTCGGATAGCCGCTGATTTCGCAGCCGATTTTGATTCCTGTGATTGGGCGAGCATAGCCGGGTTATGGCACGATCTTGGCAAGTACAGTTCGGAGTTTCAACAATATATCAAAACCGTAAGTGGATATAATGCTGAAGCTCATATCGAAGAAGGTGCACCCGACCGCGTTGACCATTCCACTGCTGGAGCGATATATGCAGAAAGGCAGTTCGCGGCACACGGGCGAATTCTGGCGTATTTGATTGCAGGCCATCATGCCGGATTGCCCGACTGGCACTCAGTGGAAACAGGAGGCAAAGCACTATCCATTCGATTAGGTGCAGAACAAAACCACTTGCTCGACAGAATACCCACACAATCTATTCCGCAGGAAATCCTCAGCCAATCCAAACCTACGAGCAAGCTTCGCGGCGGTTCAGACGGCTTTCATTTGTGGGTCCGAATGCTGTTCTCCTGTTTGGTGGACGCGGACTTCCTTGATACCGAAAAATTTATGAATGACGTTCAGGCGGCGGCTCGATCTGGCTATCGTGACATAGCCGATCTGATGGATTGTTTCGACAATCACATGGCCTATTTGGCGATAACCGCAGACAACACGCCAGTCAATACTATTCGTGCCGATATTTTGCGCCAGTGTCGTGAGAAAGCGGCACTTGCTCCGGGACTGTTTTCACTAACCGTGCCTACCGGTGGCGGCAAGACTTTATCAGGCATGGCCTTCGCCTTACGACACGCCATACAACATAAAAAGCAGCGCATCATTTACGTCATTCCCTACACCAGCATTATCGAACAAACGGCTAGCATATTCCGCGACATATTTGGTGACAACGTAATCGAGCATCATGCCAACCTTGACCCAGACAAAGAAGATACACGCTCCCGTCTGGCGACAGAAAACTGGGACGCGCCTGTCATCGTCACCACTAACGTACAGTTTTTTGAATCGCTGTTTGCCGTGCGCACCAGCCGTTGTCGCAAACTGCACAACATCGTCAATAGCGTGGTAATGCTGGACGAAGCACAATTGTTGCCGCCGGAGTTTTTGCAACCGATTGCTGATGTGATGAATCAGTTGGTAACTCATTACGGAGTGACATTCGTACTATCCACAGCCACCCAGCCTGCGCTCGGTTCGTTCCAGTCTTTTGGCGGCCAGTCTTTTCGTGGCCTGGATGACGTGCGTGAAATAATGAATGACCCGGATGCCTTGTATCAGACATTACAACGAGTAGAGGTCAGCGTGCCCAGCGACCTGCAAACACAGCGAGACTGGCAAAGCATCGCTGATGAACTAGTCAATCATCCCAGCGTATTGTGTATCGTCAGTCGTCGCGACGATGCCCGCGAACTGCATCGATTGATGCCCAAGGAGACTGTTCACCTTTCCGCGCTGATGTGTGGCGAACACCGCAGCAAAGTCATTGCGGACATCAAGGCGCGATTGAAGCGCAACGAGCCGGTACGAGTCATCAGCACTCAACTGGTGGAAGCCGGTGTGGATGTGGATTTTCCTGTGGTGTATCGTGCTTTGGCCGGACTGGATTCAATTGCTCAGGCGGCAGGACGTTGCAACCGCGAAGGCAAGCAGAATGGTTTGGGGCGCGTAGTAATTTTTGTCCCGCCGAAACCCGCGCCCCCTGGGCTATTGCGGCAAGCTGCACAAATCTCGGTAAGTTTACTGTCGGGAAGCGAAAGCAATGTATTGAGGCGGGATCTTGCCAAGAAATTTTTCGAGCATCTTTATGTGCGCGCACCGTCACTGGATAAGTATAGCATCCACGATTTACTCACCCGCGATGCACGTGAATGCCAAATTCAATTTCGTACCGTAGCCGAAAAATTCAGGCTGATAGACGACAGTGCTTACCAGACCATTCTGGTGCGCTATGACGACAATGATGCGTTATTCGGCAAGCTGGAAAAAGAAGGGCCGCAACGCTGGCTAATGCGTAAACTGCAACGCTATTCGGTGAATCTGCCCAAGCGTTTGTTTGCCCAACTCGAAAAACAGGGCGGTGTGCGTCAGATATGGCCGGGTATTTTTGTTCAAGTGGGCGACACGCTTTACGATAAGTCGATTGGTGTGGTGATTGATGGCAATATAGCCCCCGATGAACTGGTGATATAAATAAAAATCAGGGAAGAAAAACATGAAGACATTCTGCTTGGAAGTGACAGGAGATTTCGCCTGCTTCACTCGGCCTGAAATGAAAGTGGAGCGCGTCAGCTATGACGTGATGACACCCTCTGCCGCTCGCGCCGTGTTTGAGGCAATCCTGTGGAAACCTGCCATTCGCTGGCAAGTGACCAAGATCGAAGTACTGAAACCGATCAAGTGGATCACTCTGCGTCGCAACGAAGTAGGCGCAGTGATTTCATCACGCAATGTACAGACCGCGATGAATAATGGCAGCGGCGACCTTGGCCTTTACATCGAGGACGAACGCCAGCAACGTGCCGGGCTGTTCCTGCGCGATGTCGCTTATCGCATTCACGCTGGGTTTGAGCTATGCGATGCCGCAAAACACAAGCCCAACTTTCCACATCTTTCCAAACATCGCATCAACGATGCCGATGGACAACGCGCCGCCGACGAAGCGAACTCGCCCGCAAAATTTTTAAATATGTTCGAGCGCCGCGCCAGCAAAGGCCAGTGTGTGAACCAACCCTATCTGGGTTGCCGTGAATTTGCCGCCAATTTTCGTTTGGTCAAAGACGTTGCCGACGAACCTACGCCGATAGGCGAAACACTCGATCTGGGCTGGATGCTGCACGACATGGACTACAGCAACCTCGACAACCCCAGCCCGCGCTTCTTCCGTGCCGAACTGAAAAAGGGTGTACTGGATTTGGCCGATGTGGAGGTGCGGGGATGATTCTTCAGGCGCTATGCGATTACTATGAACGCGCAGGACTTGCACCACTTGGATGGGAATTCAAAGAGATTCCGTTTCTGATTGTTATTGACCGAAACGGCAGATTCATCAGCCTTGAGGACATGAGGGAAAGCGGAGCAAAAAAAGCGCGAGCAAAATCTATTTTGGTTCCAAAGGCTGAAATCAGGTCTGGAAAAAATGCTTGGGAACAACCCAATTTATTGTGGGATCACTACGGCTTTGTCCTTGCCGCGCCCAAAGAAGAAACAGATGAGGCTAAAGCTATGGCCTTAAAACAAAACAGTGCTTTCGTAAATCGCATACGACAAATTCAAAGTGACATAGGCGAATCAATAGAACTTAATGCTTTGATCCGTTTCTTTGATAGCAAACAGTCTGATGAAGTAATAAAACATTCCGTTTGGAATGACTGCGCCAAAATAAAAGGCTGCAACCTGACGTTTAGACTGGTTGATTCCCTGAGCCTTATGATGCATGGGGCGGATATTCAGAGCTACGTTTCTTCAAAGGTAACGTCCACTAACGAGAGTAGCACTGAAAAGGAAAATGACATTAATGTAGAGCAAGGAGTTTGCCTTATTACGGGCTGCGTATCAGAAATTGAGCGGTTACACCCATCAATTGCAGGGGTAAATGAGAAGCCAGCTCCGTTTGCGGCAGTTAATAATCTAGAAAATCCAGCATTCTCTTCTTTTGGTAAGAAGCAAGGGTTCAATTTTCCAATATCTAAGGTAGCAGCCTTCCGCTATGCGACTTCACTGAACCACTTACTGATACGTGATCACCATCAGCGCATTCAAGTCGGCGATGCCTCTACCGTGTTTTGGTCAGAAAAGCACACCGACTTGGAAGATACATTCGCCGACCTGTTCGACGAGCCACCCAAGGACGATCCGGCAAAACAAAAGTGCACCATCGAAGCATTATTCAAAGCACCACAAACTGGGGCGCTTAACGACAAGGGAGGTAATACGCGCTTTTATGTGCTTGGCCTCGCACCCAATGTCGCGCGCATCAGTGTGCGCTTCTGGCTGGTTGGTACGGTCGCCGAGATATCGGCACGGATACGCCAGCATTTTGAAGATTTGGAAATTACTCACGCCAATTTTGAAAAACGATATCTCTCGCTTTTTCGTCTGCTGGTTTCCACTGCGACACAAGGCAAGTCGGAAAACATACCACCTAATCTGGCGGGTGAATTCATGCGCGCCATCCTTGCTGGACTGCCCTATCCGCAAACTCTGTTGCAGACCATCGTGAGCCGCATTCGCGCCGAGCGCGAAGTGATTTATCCCCGTGCTGCCCTCATCAAAGCCTACCTAAACCGGCAAGTACGTTATATACCATCACAAGAAAAGGAGATTGCTGTGTCACTCGATGATTCCAACACGAACCTTGGTTACCGCATCGGTCGGCTTTTTGCTGCACTGGAAAAAATACAGGAAGAGGCCGTAAATCCGGGAGCCACTATCCGCGATCGTTTCTACGGTGCGGCATCTAGTACACCGGTTACCGTGTTCGCTAACCTGATGAAGCTGAAGAATCACCACCTTTCCAAACTGGAGGATGGACGCAAACGTTACTTTGAAAAACTCATCGGTCAGATCATGTCCGACATCAATGATTTTCCGGCGCATTTGAGCCTTGCAGATCAGGGGCGTTTTGCCATCGGCTACTACCACCAGCGACAAGCCTTTTTCATCAAATCAGAGCCCATCACCAAAGGAGAATAAATATCATGGCATTGACCAATCGTTACGACTTCGTTCTGCTATTCGATGTAAAAGACGGCAACCCCAATGGCGACCCCGATGCGGGCAATCTGCCCCGCATGGATGCGGAAACAGGGCGCGGATTAGTAACCGACGTTTGCCTTAAACGAAAAATTCGAGACTTTGTAATGCTCGCTAAGGGACAAACCAAAAGATTTGATATATGGGTAAAGTCAAAGTCACTTGCACTAAATGAACAAATCGAGCGCGCTTACGAAGAAAGCGCAGATGTGAAGAGCTCTCTTGAAAGCTGGGCGTTATGGCAAAAAGATAAAAAGAAAAACCCAAAGCCACAACGCCATTACGAAGATATTGCCCGCGATTGGATGTGTGATAATTTTTATGACATTCGTACTTTCGGTGCTGTGATGTCAACAAGTGATAAAGATACGAGTGAGGACAGCAGCAAAATTAAAAAAACTGCTGGTCAAGTTCGCGGCCCGGTACAGATAACTTTCAGCCGTTCGATTGACCCTATTGTTGCTTTAGAACATTCCATTACTGTCTGTGCGCCACGAAAAGGAGATAAACCCGCTGAAGGTCAGATTGGCATTCAGGGGCGCAAATTCACCGTACCTTACGGCCTGTATGCCGCACACGGCTTTGTGTCTTCCTTTCTCGCCAAGCAAACAGGTTTTGACGAAAACGATTTGGAATTGCTCTGGCAAGCGCTGGCACAAATGTTTGAGCATGACCGCTCCGCCGCTAGAGGCGAGATGGCCACCCGCGGACTATACGTCTTCAAGCACGACAGCGAATTGGGGAATGCTCCTGCACATAATCTGTTTGATCTAATTCAGGTAAAGAAGAACACGAAGGAACCAGCACGTGATTTTTCTGATTACACTGTAACAGTAGCAGATACAGACATTCCTGCGGGTGTATTATTGCAGCGAATAGTGGGTTAAATGTGAAGAGGCTCTAGACAAAATCTATTTACCAAAGCTGACATGCTGCCAGAACTACGTCAGATGGGGTAAGCGCTACACATCGCTATTTCGATAAGAGCCAGACACCAAACCTGATTCACTCAAATTCCTCGCATGAAACTGTTATTCGACTATATATTTAGCACAAAAGGAAATGGCACCATGTTCATTCATACTTTCACACCAACCGAACGTACCGTAACGGTAGAGATTCCAGAATCTTTCCTTAACCATCCGGTTGAAATT
>JAJYPA010000489.1 GCA_021795795.1 Pseudomonadota bacterium
CTTCAATCTTGAGAGTAGCAATGGGATCCAGTGCCGAAGTCGGTTCATCCAGCAAGATCACCTCTGGCTGCACTGCTACTGCGCGCGCGATACACAGGCGTTGTTGCTGGCCACCAGACAATCCCAGCCCACTCGTCCTGAGCTTATCCTTGACCTCTTCCCAGAGGGCCGCCTGGCGCAACGCCTGCTCCACCCGCTCATCCATCTCCGCCTTGCGCAATTTTTCATAGAGCTTGATACCAAAGGCAATATTGTCATAGATGGACATGGGGAAAGGCGTTGGCTTCTGAAATACCATGCCGATTTTAGCGCGCAGCATATGCACATCCATGCCGGGGGCCAACACATTTTCTCCATCCAGCAGCACTTCGCCGGTCGCCCGCTGCCCAGGGTACAGAGAATACAGGCGATTAAACACCCGCAGGAGTGTCGACTTGCCGCAACCCGACGGCCCGATGAACGCTGTCACCTGATTCTCGGGCATTTCCAGATTGATATCTATGAGGGCCTTGTTGCTCCCGTAAAAAAAATCCAGGTGGCGGACGGATATTTTGGTTTTCTGAGGTTCCGACATCAACGCGGACTCCTGTCTTTGATAAGGAAGCGGGAAACAAGGCTCTCAAGACTAACACAGCCATGGCGACGTTCGTACTGAAGTGCATCGTCGCTCATGATGGCGTCGTTTTCTTCCAAGCGGCTAACGACCTCATCGAGTTTTTTCTCAATGCGGTCTTGCCCAGCCTGAAAATGCTTGAGGTGTTCGAACATGAGATTTTCGGTGTCGTCAGCCATTTTTGGGCGCTCCTCTAGTGTCTTTCCGCCATTATGATTAGCCCGAAAAAGAGGGGCAAAAAAGGGGTGCTTTCCTTTACTTGAGACTACTGAAGCGACCGAGAAGCAGCCGGGACACAATGCTCAAAATGAGGACCGCGAGGGTCACGATCAGGGCACCAGCCCAGCCCATGGCCTGCCAGTTGGCATAAGGGCTCATTGCAAATTGGAAAATAACCACAGGCAAATTGGCTATGGGTTTGTCGAGAGCTGTGCTGTAGAACTGATTGTTCATGGCAGTAAAAAGCAGAGGGGCGGTTTCGCCGCTGATGCGTGCCGTCGACAGAAGTACACCAGTAAGAATACCCGATGCGGCAGCGCGCCAGGTAATCTGGGTGATCAGTTTCCAGTAGGGTACACCCAGCGCAATAGCCGCTTCCCTCAGCTCTGACGGCACCAGACGCAACATTTCGTCTGTGGTGCGCACAACTACCGGAATCATAATGATGGCCAGAGCAATAGATCCGGAAACGGCGGAGAATTGTCCCAGCGGCCGCACCATGATGGCGTATACAAACAGACCGACAACGATGGAAGGTGCACTCAGCAAGATATCGTTGGAAAAACGAACTACCGGCCCGAGACGGTTTTGTGCCGCGAATTCTCCCAACCAGGTGCCGGCGAGAATACCCAGGGGGGCTCCGATCAGAACAGCCATGCCGATAAGGATCAGACTGCCTACGAAGGCATTTTTGAGGCCGCCGCCATTGACGCCGGGAGCGGGCGTGTTGTGGATAAACAAAGCCGGACTGAGCGCGGAGAAACCATAGCTCAAAGTCGTCCAGAGTATCCATACCAGCCAGAACAGACCAAATAAGGTAGTGAGAGCGGCCATCAAAATGTTAAACCGATTCGAGAAACGTCGGCGCTGATAACGGCTGATCACGCAACACCCCCGGTCGTTCGTTTATCCATGCGCCAGAGCATGAATTTAGCCGCTACCAGCACCAGAAAACTGACGATAAACAGGATAAATCCCAGCGCCAGCAGCGCCGACTGGTAACGATGGGTGGTCGCCTCCGTAAATTCATTGGCGATGACGGCCGCGATGGAACTGCCGGGCGCGAGCAAGGAGGTACTGAGTGCATCTGTGTTACCGATGACAAAGGTCACCGCCATGGTTTCGCCCATCGCCCGGCCAAGACCCAGAAAAATACCCCCCACCGCGGCGCTACGGGTATAGGGCAATACCACGCTACGCATTACTTCCCAGGTGGTACTGCCGAGAGCATAGGCGGATTCCTTCAACATCCCGGGAGTGCTTAAAAACACATCGCGCATTATGGCCGCAATGAAGGGAAGGATCATAATGCCAAGCACGATACCTGCGGTGAGCATACCGATACCAAAGGGCGGCCCCGTAAAAAGCATACCTACACCGGGAATTCTCCCGAGATGATCATTGATCCAGGGCTCCGCCTCGGCGAAGACCGGGGCAAAAACCAACAAACCCCACATACCGAAAATAACGCTGGGGATGGCGGCCAGCAATTCGATAGCCGTAGACACCGGTTGCCGCAGCCACTGCGGTGCCAGATCGGAAAGGAAAAAGGCGATGCCAAAGCTGATGGGTACCGCAAAGAGCAGGGCCAGTAACGAACTGACCAGTGTGCCAAAAATAAAAATCAGCGCGCCATACTGATTGGTGACCGGATTCCAGGCCGTGCTCCACAAAAAAGGGAAGCCGAAGGTCCGGAACGCATCCCATCCGTCGAACCAGAGAGCGACGCCGATGGCAATCAGGACGAAGAGGAGAAACACGGCGGTAAACCCCGTCAGCGCTTTAAAAAAAACATCTCCCGATAACCGCCGGGACACGGGTCGGGAGACCATTGCTGAGGCGGAGGCCGCAGTGTGGCCTCCGTTTTTTATGGATTTGTCTACGTGCATTAAGGCTTACTCCGGAAGGAAGTAATCAGATGCCCAGCTTCGTTTTCCAATAGGCTTTGATCGCCGAGACGGCATTTTCCGGCAGTGGTCCGTAGCCAATCGACACCGCTAACTGTTGTCCGTGCTCATAGCCCCAGTCAAAGAATCGCGTTACCTGGGTATTGGTTTTTTTCGGCGCATTGGTCCGGAGCATCTGCCAGGTACAGCCGGAGAGCGGCCAACTGTCGGCGCCGGGCTGGTTCGTCAGAATAACGTAAAAGTCCTTGGCGGTGATGAAATTCACGTGGGAAGCGGCGGACTGAAAGCCTTTCAGACTCGGACTGAGCAGTTTGCCTGCGCGATTATACATACGCGCATAGTTCATGTGATTTGCGAGAATGTAGGCATATTCCACATAACCGATGGAGCCGGGAAGACGCTGAACATAGGCTGCCACACCTTCGTTACCCTTGCCGCCGACGCCCGTCGGCCAGGCGATGGAGGTATTGGCACCGACTTTCTCCGCCCAGGTTTTGTTGATCTTCGAGAGGTAATTGGCGAAAGTGAAGGTGGTACCGGAACCATCGGAACGGTGAACGACGGTGATGGCCATATCCGGCAGTTTCATCCCCTTGTTCAGTGCCTGAATAGCCGGGTTATTCCACTTCTTGATTTCCCCCAGGTAAATCCTGGCCACCACAGGACCACTCAGAATCAGTTGCCCTGGCTTGAGGCCGGGCAGATTCATGACCAGGTCCTCACCGGCGATCGCCGTAGGAAACTGAATCAGGTGATGAGCTTCCAGTACTGCCGGCTTGAGGGGCATGTCGCTGGCACCGAAAGCCACCGTACCCGCCTCGATTTGGGCAATACCGCCGCCGGAACCGATAGACTGATAGTTGACGTGAATGCCTTTCACTTTGGCGTAGGTTGCGGCCCACTTGGAGATCAGCGGATACACCCAGGTGCTCCCGGCGCCGGTGATGCTGGCCCCTGCCATGGCGAAGGGGCTCAGGCTCAAGGCCATGGCAGCGACGAGTAATTTTTTGCTGGCACGAATTTGCATGTGATTCTCCTTCAAACTTTAGATAATAGGGACATACGCTCAATCAGAAGCGAGATAGACTATAGCAAGCAATTATTACAATTTGATGACGTTTTTTGACTCCTCGTCAGATCGAGTGGGCAGATCCGATCCCGAAGCAGGGCCTCGTCAAAGTCGCCTGATATGACAGCAGGAGCATTCTGCGGCTCATTTTCGTGATGCCTTCAGGTATGGCGATGGTGAAAATGTCGCATCTTCGGGCCAGTTTTGGTGAATAATGGTGAATTTGGCGATCGGCGGATGCGCCCCTCCCTCCGGTGCATCTCCCGGATGGACAAATCTTGTGGTGGTGACTCAGTATCCGAGCTGGCGGAGTGTTTTGCGTGCGCTGGCGGCGAAGTCCCGGCCCGCCTTGGCGATGTTTTTCACGCCGATGAGCCGCATGATACTCATGGCGAGGCCACGCAGAGTCGCCATCATGTGGGGTCCGTTTTCGGTGCGAATTTGGGAGAGGTCTTCGTGGTAGGTGGTATCGCGGACATGATGGTTACGGTTTTCTATTTCCCAATGGCCCCGGGCGATGCCCAGCAGATTTTCAGGCGTGGTCCGATCTTTGGTGAGGCTGGTGATTCCGAAAGCGCAATCCTCACGACGGGTGCCATTCTTCATGTTCATGGTGACGCGTTGAATCAGAAAAGCTTGGCCGAGATGGGGGAAGTCGACGCCGGTCGCCTGGGTGGCGACGATGATTTTCCGGTATTCAAAACGGCCATGGGCGACATCGGTGGTGTCAGCGCTGAGGGGGAAAATCGCCCCAGGAGAGGCAGGTCAGTTGGTCGCGCAGTTTTCGCTGATTGCCTTTAACAGCGGTGAAGAGGTAATCGGCCTTTTTGTCATCAACGAGGAATCGGGCGGTCTCTCGCTGAGTATGCAAAGCATCGGCGGTCACGACCTTGCCCTGGATGTCGATATCCCTGAGCAAGCTGCGTAGTTCCGGGATTTCGTTGGTTTTCCGGGCGATTTCCTTTTGCGCGATGGTGGCTCCCTGTCCATGCATGAAAGCGCTGAGGAGATGTACCTGGGAGCCGTCTTCGCGTACAGCGCCTTTGAGCACTTTGCCATCGACGGCCACAGCTTCAAAGTCGGTATCGCCCAGCAGCCAGGCGCCGATCGCGGCATCCAGGGCATCGACATTGGCGCCTTGCAGGACGCGGCGGAGGGTCGGTTCGGAAGGGGCTACATAGCGCCGCGTCCTGGGATTGAATCGGGCGCGAATGCGCTTCAGTTGCGCCTGGGTCAGCCGGGCGGCCCACTCGGCTATCGCGATATAGCTTTGGGCCTGGGCAAGGACGGCGGCCACGGCTATGGTCAGAATGGCCGGGAGAGGATGCTGCTTGCCCAGACTGCTGCGGGTATCGGGCAGGCCAAAGAGAATTTGGCGCAAGCCTTCCATTTGCGCGTCGCTCAAGGTAACGGTTTGCATAGGGGTTTTTGTCCATTCGGATTGCGGCTGCGGCTGGGCCAGCCAGTCACGCGCCTGTGGGTGAAGGGGATAGAGCAGGAGTCGTTTGGGCTGACCGTGGTAGACATAGCCACCACCGGGACGACGGGCAAATCCCTTGGTCCAGCCGACATCCCTCCAGTTCGCGGCCCGGTAACAGGCACCGGTAAACCGGGGGGATTCCACGAAGGTCTCCGCCAGCACGATGGGGTGACCATAGACCGCCTGCCAGTCGGCAGAAAGTCGGCGCAGGTTCAGGGAAAGAATACGGGAAGCCAGATTGGGAAAGGACTCTCCCGGCAGGATGAGAAAGCGGGCGTTATTGGCGATGAGGTGCAGGCGCTGGCGGCGCAAGACCCAGGACCAGCCGATCCACTGCTCCCGAACCTGACACTGGTAAGCGGCAGCCTGCCAGCCAAGGAGCGCCACCCAGCGATCATCCAGAGTGGCCACATAGCGCAAGGTACGTCCCGCCATCGTGCGGAAGCCGCGGTAATGATGCGCTTGCATCAGAGTGTTCCAGCGTTCCCGCTCTGGGGGCGGGATGGGCCGTACCTGAATGCGGTGCAGGCTGGCTTGCTGGTTCGACGTGAGCGTTGAGGCTTCCATGCGGTAAAGGCTACCGCATCCAGCCCCGGAAGTCCATAGGGGACCTTTAAATTGCTACATCATCAACATAGGCCGAAGGTTGACATGGCCCTGGTCATAACCTGATGCGCTAGCCGGAGTTCGCTATCATTACGTCTGCGCACTATGGCTTGATCCTCCACCAAGTATCTTGCAGATTATCAATTTCCAAGCCCACTCAATCTGACGAAGAGCCACTTAAAATGACGGGGAACCAATTGTTGTTGCTCATGCGCTTGGAGTGGACCACAGGGACCAAGGCTACGGCAAGCTTGCCTCTATCTATTTGATTGGTTGAGCATATCTCTGTATTTCCTAATGTATATACCATGACCAGCATTGAATCTTCTGCGCATTCATCAGGTTATAGCGAATCCGAAGGATCT
>JAJYPA010000058.1 GCA_021795795.1 Pseudomonadota bacterium
CTGGACGATGAAAAAAGTCTGCACCAGACGGTGGATGCAGCCCAAGTCAGGCAGCAGGCAACGCCCTCTTTCAAGCCGGCTCCCGATCACATCTGGCGTCATTCCCCCATCGGCAAGGCTGCGCACATCACACCACCCACCCCGCGCTAGGACAACTCAGAAGGGGACATTTCAGCTTTGGAAAAAAGGGGACATTTTAGAATTGGGTTGACAGAGAATGGGCGATGCCGGTGTTTCACTGGAAAGCTGCTATGGTACAATGCGCGATTAAGTTCGGCGATCGCTTTATGATACGGGTGATGTAAATTCAGGCAGCAAAAGATGAAACTTCAAACGCCTCGCGCACAAAATTCATTACATGCCTAATAAAACACCATCAGCGCTGCTGATGGAGATTTCATCCCATCGCCTCTGTGTTGACTCAGGGGCTCCAGCAGGAGTCGTGATGCGAATCATTTTTGGTATTTTGTGCCTGTACTTGGTGTGGGCTTCGACCGCGCAGGCAGCAGGCCAAGCCGTGATGGAGACTGAACAAGATGGTCAAGTTGAGCAAACACGACTGTTCTGGCTGAATGATCGGGCCATGCGCATGGACCTGACACATCCACCCGCGGAAATTCTGCTACATCAGGGATCACTGTATGCGATATCTCAGATCGGTGGCCTGTCGGTAGTTGCCTCGGTTGCGAGTGCTGACCAACTCGCCCAAGCCTTGGGGCAGGGGGCCGGCGTTCTCGACCAGATCAATCATGAAATGGCCAGTTCGGTCAGCCGTTTCGAGGCCACCGGGCATCAGGAAACCATCGCCGGTATTCGAGGCGAGCAATATCGGGTGGTATGGGTTGATCAGCAGGGAAAGTCACATACTGATGTCGCTGTACAATCCCATGCGCCGGTAGTGGTTGAGTTGACACGAGCTTTGCAAAATATGGCTCTGGCTGCAAACAAGGGGCAGGATGCCCGAATGATCGAATTTGTACGCAAAGGTTGGGGTGTGTTGCGCTACGGTCAGGCTTATCGGCTTGAATCCATCAGCGAGAAGTCTCCGGAACCAAGCCTGCTTGCATTGCCCACTCAATCGATCGATGTTCAGGGTATTCTGCAGGGATTGAGTCGTTAAGTTTCAATCCGTTGTTCTCCTCTGTTTGACCTGAAACGACAAGTAATGCCTGTTAATGGCGTGACCCGTGGTATTGGTGATTGACCTCCGTTGTCATATTCGTACACTGTCACCAGTTTTTAATGACGATGGTGTAACCGGTTGCCGTAGGGTTCGGGTCACGTTGGAGGAGCGATACTGTGCGGATTCACGCAATTCCCGTCCTGTCCGATAACTATGTCTGGCTGATCGAAGGTGATCGAGGGCATTGTGCCGTGGTCGATCCGGGTGAAGCCGCACCGGTTCTGGCAGAAATCGAGCAGCGCAATCTTAGCCTCTCGGCCATCATGCTGACACATCATCATGCCGATCATTGCCAGGGCGTCGCCGGATTGCGTGCTCGCTTCCCCGTGCCGGTATATGGTCCCGCACTTGAATCTAAAACCTGGGTGACAAACCCATTGGCCGATCTTGAAACCTTTGATTTGCCGCACATTGGTCGATTTCAGGCTTGGCATACACCAGGTCATACTCTGGGGCACATCAGCCTGATCTCTGAGGGGGGCGCCTTCGTGGGCGATACCCTTTTTTCAGCGGGCTGCGGGCGTTTGTTCGAGGGTTCTCCCGAGCAGATGTTGGCGAGTCTGGATCGTCTTTCGAGCTTGCCTGACGATACGATGATCTATTGTGGACACGAATATACCGCTGATAGCCTGCGATTTGCGCACTTTGCCGAACCGAACAATGAATCGATCGTCCAACGAATTCGCGAAGTGAATGAAGCGCGCGCGGCAGGCTTGCCGAGCGTGCCAACCTCGATGTCTATGGAGAAAAAAACCAACCCATTCTTGCGGATTCGTGAGCCATCCTTACGTGCTGCGATACTGAAACAGGCCGGAAGCGAATCGCTCAGTGATGCAGATGCCTTTTGGAAGCTACGTTGCTGGAAGGATGAGTTTGATAATTTGCCGCTTCTCCCTCGTCACTCAAAGAACTACTGAATAATGATCCACCGCGTTATGATTTTCATGGGCAAAAGGCTGGCTTGTCATCGCGCCGAACAGCCGCAGCGAAGCATGTTGCTCCGTTTACTCACCCTCCTTGTCCTGCCCGCTTTGCTTGCTTTGAGCGGTTGCGCCAATTTGCCGCAAACAGCAAGTAATGCGCCGGTAGCGTCCAGTGCCTTTGACGATGGCTCTTCTTCGGACAATGTGGATTACAGTATTCTGCCCGCTATTAACACGCCAGCGCAAAGTGCGCGGGAGGCGGTCTGGATGAATGATGGCAACCTCTGGCACTACATCGCGGCTCGATTCACCCTGCCGATTCCTAATAACCCTCGGATTCAGCAACAACTGGCCTTTTATTCCAGCCATATTGATTATCTTGAGCGTGTCACAGAACGTGCAAAGCCCTATCTGCATATGATTGTGGCGGATTTGCAGGAGAATAAACTGCCGTTGGAGCTGGCCTTGTTGCCGATTGTCGAGAGTGCTTATCTGCCTGGGGCCGTCTCATCCAGCAACGCAGCGGGTATCTGGCAGTTTGTTCGGAGTACGGGGGAGCATTTCGGCCTCCGGCGTACGGTTTGGTATGACGGCAGACGAGATATCAAGGCATCCACCGATGCCGCAATGCTGTATTTTACGCGTCTGCGGATCATGTTTAACGACGATTGGCCCATTGTTATCGCCTCCTATAACGGTGGTGAGGGCACATTACAGAATGCTATTGCTTACAACCAATCCAAAGGGCTGCCAACCGATTTCTGGGATTTGACCCGAATCAGCAAGCAGACGGCTGATTACCCTGCGCGACTTTATGCGTTGGTGATTATTTTCAGTAATCCGGAGAAATACGGCTTCCACCCTTATCCGATCCCGAACCAGTCTGTGGTGACCGAAATCGCGTTGAATAAGTCAGTCAATTTGAACAAGCTGGCTTCGCTGACTGGTATGACGCATGACGAGCTTTTTAATCTGAACCCCGGTTTCGATAAATCGATTACCGGACCGGAAACGACCAACCTTCTGGTGCCCAAGAGTTTGGCATCACAGTTCACCCCGACTGCTCTGGAAGAAGCCGAGAAATCAGCCATGAACTGGGGGCGCTATACCCTTCGTCGGGGAGACAATTTTCACAAGCTGGCTTACCGTTATGGCTGTGACGTGGATGAACTGCTCAAGGTTAATCGTTTGAGTTCGGCTTATGCCCGTCCCGGAGAAACGATCATTGTCCCGTTGGGGCGAGGCAAGACGCTTTTGGCAAGTGGCGAAGACCAGCTTTATACGGTGCAAGGCGGGGATTCGCTATGGGGGTTGGCCCACCGTTTTGATATGGAACTTACGGATTTGAAACGTATCAATGGCCTCAAATCCGTAGATTCAATTCATCCGGGCCAGAAATTGATTGTGGCGGCGCATCACGAGCGTCTGCGTGCTGACCAGAAGCAGTCGAAAAGGATTGCCGAGTCATCTGGACAATATATCGTTCAGAAAGGGGACACCTTGTGGAATGTAGCTCTGCGTTTTTCGACGACAGTTGAGCAGTTGATCGCGTCCAATCGTCTTGATTCCACTACACCACTTCAGCCTGGCCAGGTTTTGATGGTTGCACGAAAGTAATATGTTTGGAAAATCTTCGCCATCTAAAAAAATCAGTTTCAACAAAAAAACAGACAACAAAAAACCCCGCTCAATGGCGGGGTTTTTATTGGCTCAATCAGAATTACTGGATGGTACCGCAGGAAACGACTTTGTCACCTGATTTGAGGGTGTAAGAAAGTACATCGCCTTCGAAGATCTTGGCAGTTTGAACATTAACAACCGTTTCTGACTTACCGTTAACAACGTTAGTCAGTGGGTATTTAACCTTGTTGGTTGCTGAATCGCGGCAACGGCCTTCGTTGATGGAGAATGTCAAAGGGCCTGTAATGTTTTTACCCTTGAAGGTTGCGATGAATTTGGTTTTGTCGGCAGCAACTGGAATGATGTTGATTTTACCGAAAATGTCAGATCCGTTCATCGGTACCGTGTGTCCCAAAAACTGAACGTTCGGGTTGACGATCACTTCTGCCTTGGGTTTGTCTTCTGCTTGCGCGATGCCTGTCATCATGCTTGCCACGGCGGCTACAAGGATAATTTTTTTCATGAATGCCCCTAAATTGTTTTTTTCACACGAATTGAACGCCAGGTTATTTCTAAGCGTCTAGCGATTTTAGATGATTCTGACCCCAAACGGTTCCCTTTTATCATCCTGTTCCAGAATGAAATTATTGATTGGAGGATAAGAAAACTCTAATTCTCCTGCTTGGTGACGCCAAAATACCGCACGCGATTGTAGCAAAGTGACTCTGTTTTAGGTACCTGTTGCCCAAATGTGCAGGTTAATTGTTTAGGGCGACAACAAACATAAAGCAACTGCGTTGACGCTTGCTACCATTGGGGCCTACATTGGCCGCCCTGGTTCATGAGTTATTAGGTACTTTGCATGAGTGAGACGATTTTCTCGAAAATTATTCGCCGCGAAATTCCAGCCGACATCGTGTTCGAAAGTGATCGCGTTCTGGCTTTCCGGGATATCAACCCCCAGGCGCCGGTGCACATTCTGATTATTCCCAAAAAGCCCATTCCTACCTTGAATGATATTCAGGCGGAAGATGCTCCCCTGATTGGTGAGTTGTTTGTCATTGCGGCGCAACTTGCCGATCAGGAAGGGATCGCAGAAGCAGGTTATCGAACGGTATTCAATTGCCGGGATCATGGTGGGCAGGAGGTGTATCACCTGCACCTACATCTGCTGGGCGGGCGACAAATGACCTGGCCGCCGGGTTGATTGCTGGCTGATTACTTGCTGATTACTGGGGGCACTCGCGCTTGAGCGATTGGTAATTCTCAAACCGCCTGCTGTCCAGTTGGCCATGCGCAACTGCCGCCCGAACGGCGCAGCTGGGTTCTTGACTGTGGGTGCAGTTGTAAAACCGGCAGCCTTCGGCAAGTGTCAGAATATCCGGAAAGGCGCGGTCGATGGCTTGGGCGTCTTGCGCTGCCACGGCGAAATCTCGCACGCCGGGTGCGTCAATCAGGCCGCCTTGCATGTGATCGAGCCGAAACAGTGTGCTGTGTCGCGTGGTGTGCTGACCTTCCTGACTGTGGCTGGATAATTCGTTGACTGCAGCGGCGGCAGCCTGAGAGGTGATGCTGCGGGCCAGGGATGTTTTACCCACGCCGGATAAGCCGATCATCATGGAGATCTTGTCGTGCAGCACGCCGCGCAGGTCGCCTATCCCTTCGCCGGTTTTCGTGCTGATGCGCAATATATCAATGTCTTGCGCCGCCCAAAGGGCTAATGTCTGCTCGATGAGCTTTCGGTGTTCGGTTTGCGTTGTTGCGAGAAGATCGACCTTGTTCAATACAATAATGGGGGTCGTGGGCAGGTCGAGGGCGGCTACCAGGGTGCGTTCAACCACGTTCGGATTCATCCAGGGTGTCGGGGCCAGGATGATCAGGACCTGATCAATATTCGCAGCCATCACTCGCTCTTTGCCGTGCGTGTCCGGTCGAATCAGAGTGTTGCTGCGTGGATAGACGAATTCGATGATTTCCCTGGCATCTTCCCCTGTGCGCCACCCCACGCGGTCACCCGTTGTGAGCACGCCCAGCGTGCGGCGTGCGGTAGCGCGTAACAGTTTGCCTTCCGCGTTTTCGATGATGAACTCGGTACCGTGATGAGTGATCACGGTGGCTTGCTCCAGCGATTGATCCGGTGCGGACTGGCGGCTGGCGATCTGGTTCTTTTGGCGGTCGGTCAGTCTGATTTTCATTTGAGCAGGAACAACGTGGCCAATCCCAGAAAGATGAAGAACCCGCCGGAGTCGGTGATGGCTGTGATCAATACCGAGCTGCCCAGGGCGGGATCACGGCCTAGTCTCATCCGAGTGACGGGGATGGTGACACCAAAGAAGGCGGCGGCGAGGAAGTTTAGGCTGACGGCGGAGACCATGACAATCGAAAGCGCCGGGTCGTGATACAGCGCAAGCGTAATCAGGCCCAGAATCCCGCCCCATACGATCCCGTTGATCAGGGCGACACGCAGTTCCTTGCTATACAGGGTGCGGATGTCCCGGTTATCCAGTTTGCGGAAGGCCAGTTCACGGACGATCATGGTTATGGTCTGGTTGCCGACATTGCCGCCCATGCCCGCGACGATCGGCATCAGCGCGGCCAGTGCAACCAACTGTTCGATGGCGCCATCGAACAGGCCGATCACCCGCGAGGCAATCATGGCCGTGACCAGGTTGATGGCCAGCCACGGCGCGCGATTTTTCACGCTTTTGAGGATGGGAGCGAAAATATCCTCCTCTTCACGCAGACCGACCTGTGCCAAACGCTCTTCATCGCTGGCTTCCCGAATGAAATCGACCACGGCATCGACGGTTACGCGGCCAATCAGCCGGTCTTGTTCATCGATGACCGGTGCGCTGATCAGATCGTAGCGTTCGAACGCATCCGCGGTTTCCCGTGCCTTGTCTTCAGGGTGAAAACGCACCACATCGCGTGCCATGACCTCTGAGACCTCCTGTTCAGGGTCACTCAGAAGCAAGGTTTTGAGGAAAAGCACGCCCTGAAATTTGCCCAGTCGATCGACCACGAAAAGTTTGTCGGTGTGGTCGGGCAGGTCTTCCATGCGCCGCAGGTAGCGCAGAATCACTTCGATGCGTACATCGGCACGTACGGTCACAAGGTCGAAATCCATCAATGCGCCGACGGTGTCCTCGGCGTAGGACAGCGCGAACTTGAGCTGTTCCCGCTCTTCGAGCGGCAGGGCGGTGAACACATCCTGCATGACGTGATCGGGCAGATCAGGGGCGAGGTCAGCCAGTTCATCGGCTTCCAGCGAATTGGCCGCATTGATCAGCTCGTCCCGGTCCATGGTCGCCAGCAGACTGGCGCGCACCGAGTCCGAGACTTCGAGTAGTACATCGCCGTCCTGATCGGGACGGACGAGTTCCCAGATCGCGAGTCGGTCCTCGTTGGGCAAAGCCTCCAGAATCAGAGCGATATCGGCCGGATGGAGTTTTTCCAGCTTCTGGGCCAGCCGCGTCAGGTTCTGCTTTTGCACGATGCGCTCGACCAGCGCGTGATTCGGTTCATCCGAACGATCGACCAGGCCTTCAACCAACCGGTTGCGTGCCATCATTTCGCGGATATCACGAATCAGTGTGGCAATTTCGGCCGGTTTTTCCTGATCGAGCACATCCGTCATCAAGGGCTTCCTGGGTGTTGATTGGAAATTTGGACCCCGCTCAAAACAAGGCGAGGGGCCATTGTGCGCGTGGTGAAAAGAAATGTGACAATCGAGCGCGTCGATTATAAAGGAACACCCCTCTTGGCGCAGAGAAACCTTCGTTTCGTGTTAGGCTGTCGCGGTTCCACGATGACACGAGTAAGCCCATGAATACGCCTGAACCGACCGAAAACCTGATTTGGATCGACCTTGAAATGACCGGGCTTGATCCGATGTCGGATACCATTATTGAAATGGCGACGCTGGTCACGGACAAGCACCTGAATATTCTGGCGGAGGGGCCCGTGATCGCCATCCACCACCCGAAAAGCACTCTCGACAGAATGGACGAGTGGAATCGCCGCACCCACGGCGAAAGCGGCCTGATCGCACGCGTACTGGCGAGCACGACCTCGATGCGCCAGGCGGAATTACAAACCCTGGAATTTTTGCAGGCATGGGTCGTGCCGGGTAAATCGCCGATGGCCGGGAACAGCATCTGTCAGGATCGGCGTTTCATGGTGCGCTTGATGCCGCAACTGGAACAATTTTTCCACTATCGGAATCTGGACGTGTCGACCGTCAAGGAGCTGGCCCGACGGTGGAATCCGGAAATTATGCAGGGTTTCAGAAAGAATGCCAGCCATCAGGCGCTAGACGATATTCGCGGTTCAATCGCCGAGTTGCTGTACTACCGCTCGCATTTTTTCAGGCTTTGAATCTAACGTCTGCCTTATAACAACGTCCTGTTTACCTGCAGATTACCTGCAGACCTTCCCTAGAAATGCTTCGCAATATTGAGGTATAATGCTCCTTAACTGATGTCTGATCATTAAACATTGAAGTTATTAACATGATTACAGCCGCTCAAATTCGCGCCGCCCGTGCCCTGATCGGTGTCGATCAGCGTACTCTGGCCGAGGCATCCGGTCTGTCGTTGCCGACCATCCAGCGTATGGAAGCCAGCAACGGGCAAGTGCGTGGTCACGTGGATTCGCTGACCCGTGTTGTCGATGCCTTGGAACGCGCGGGCGTGGTGTTGATCAACGAAAACGCCACGAGCACCGCAGGCGGTCGTGGTGTGCGTCTGAAACAGGTCGAAGGAGCGCTGCCATGAGCATCACGCTTGCTTTGCAGTTGGCCGAGGGCGCTATTGGTCTGGCGCTCTTGTCCGCGTTGGTGTCTTTTTTCCCCGCCACCATCCGCCGGCGTGTGGCCATGCCGCTATTTACCCTTTCGGGGCTGGTTGCACTGGCAGCGGGTTTGGTCACCCTGATCAATGGCGGGGTGGCAACCGCCCAACTGCCGCTTGGCCTGCCGTGGTTACCCTGGCAGGTTCGCCTGGATGTCCTGTCCGGCTTCTTCCTCAGCATTATCGGTGTGGTGAGCTTTGCCGTCGGCATTTACGCACCCGGTTATGTGCGCGGTTTCGAGGGAGGGAAGGACTCACTGCGCGTGCTGGGCGGGTTTACCGGGCTGTTCCTCGCGGGCATGATGCTGGTGGTTCTGGCCGATGACGCCTTCATGTTCATGGTGGCCTGGGAACTGATGTCTCTGTCGAGCTATTTTCTCGTCGCTTGGCATCATGATTCCGCCGCCAACCGGCGCGCGGCATTTCTTTATCTGCTCATGGCTCATATAGGCGGTCTGAGCATCCTGCTGGGTTTCGGGGTGCTGGCTTCCTTCGGCGGCGGTTTCACCTTTGAAGCAATGCGCGGCGCGTCTCTTTCCTTTGGCTGGGCCAGCGTCGCTTTTGCACTGGCCTTTATCGGTTTCGGCATGAAAGCTGGTTTGGTGCCCTTGCATGCCTGGTTGCCAGAGGCCCATCCGGTTGCGCCATCCCATATTTCGGCGCTCATGTCCGGCGTGATGCTCAAGGTGGCGGTCTATGGTTTTATCCGGTTTGTCTTCGATCTGATCGGTACTGTTCACTGGCAGTGGGGCGTCGCGGTGCTGATCGTCGGCAGCCTGTCTGCGATCATCGGTGTGTTGCTGGCGCTGATGCAGAATGATCTCAAGCGCCTGCTGGCCTACAGTTCCGTGGAAAATCTCGGCATTATCTTTATCGGCCTGGGTTTGGCGCTGTTGTTTCTCGCCGAAGGTCATCCTCTTATCGCTACCCTGGCTTTTGTCGCGGCGCTTTATCACTGCATCAATCATGCCCTGTTCAAGGGGCTGCTGTTTCTCGGGGCGGGCGCAATTCTGCACAGCGCGAATGAACGCGATCTGGAGAAAATGGGGGGGCTGCTGCGCCGCATGCCCTGGACGGGCTTCTTCTTTCTCGTGGGCAGTATTTCCATTGCCGCCCTGCCGCCGTTCAATGGTTTTGTTTCAGAGTGGCTGAGTTTTCAGGCCGCGCTGCAGGCCTGGCAACTGGAAGGGGGGGTGTTGCGCAGCATCGTGCCGATCGTGGCGTCATTGTTGGCACTTACCGGCGCGTTGGTAGCCGCGACCTTCGTCAAGGTTTATGGCGTGGCTTTTCTGGGGCAGGCACGCTGCCGCGCCGTACGTCGTGCGCGCAGGGTGCCGCTCAGCATGCGGACAGGCCAAGGTATTCTGGCATTTTTATGCCTGTTGCTCGGGATTCTGCCGACTTTCTTCATCGATTTGATCAATGCCGTGCCGCGAGAAATACTTGGGCAGGGTCTGTCACAGGTATCGGCACATGGCTGGCTATGGCTGACGCCCATTTCTCAGCAGACAGCGAGTTATGGCGCGCCTTTGGTGGCCATGATCCTGTTTGTCGCACTTGTGCTTGGCTTATGGCTGGTCGGGCGGGGCGCTCGTCGGGTGCGTTTAGGCGATGCCTGGGATTGCGGCTATGCTCCGCCCACGCCATCGATGCAGTACACCGGCACGGCCTTTGTGCAGCCGATTCGACGGATATTTGGGCTGTTGTTCCAGATCAGTGATGGGGTTGAAACGCAGCAGGACGGTAGACGGCGTTATTATTTGCAAGTGGTTGACCGGGCCTGGGGCTTGTTGTACGCGCCGATCGCGCGCTGGGTCGAATGGTCGTCGCGACAGGTGGTGCGTCTGCAATCCGGCAGTATCCGTACCTATCTCGGCTGGACCTTGGCTACTTTACTGCTGTTGTTATGGCTGGTGGTGTGACGATGGCTGCCTGGGGATTCGCATTGATTCAGTCCTTGTTGTATCTGGCGCTGGCACCGTTGCTGGTCGGATGGGTACACAAGGTCAAGGCCCGTTTGCAGAATCGTCGGGGGGCGCCGATCTGGCAGCCCTACCGGGATCTGTACAAGCTGTTTGCCAAAGAGGCGCGCATGGCGCACACGGCATCGCTGTTGTTTCGTGCCGCTCCTTATATCGTGTTTGTCGCCACCTGGCTGGCGGCAGCGGCGATTCCGCTGCTCAGCACGGACCTGCCGACCGCAGCCATGGCCGATGTTATCGTGATCGCCGGTCTGCTGGGTCTGGCCCGTTTTTTTCTGGCCTTGGCGGGTATGGATGTTGGCACGGCATTCGGGGGCATGGGCGCTTCGCGTGAGATGTTTGTCTCGGCGCTGGCCGAGCCTGCCATGCTGATGGCGGTATTTAGCCTGGCCATGACCGCGCACAGTACCAATCTGGCCAGCGTGGTGGAATATCAACTGCTCGGTGAGCCATTCCTGCGCCCCTCGTATCTATTTGCTCTGGCCGCGCTGGTCTTGGTGGCGATCGCCGAAACCGGCCGTATCCCGGTGGATAATCCCTCCACTCACCTCGAACTCACCATGATTCACGAAGCGATGATTCTTGAGTATTCAGGCCGTCATCTGGCGTTGATGGAGTGGGCGGCACAACTCAAGTTGCTGCTGTATGCGGCGCTGCTGGTCAATGTGTTCCTGCCTTGGGGGATTGCTCAGAGCATCCGCCCCGATATGCTCGGCATGGCCTTTGTGCTGCTTGTGGTCAAGCTCGCCTTGTTGGGCGTGGCGCTGGCGGTGAGTGAGACGCTGTTGGCAAAAATGCGCTTATTCCGGGTTCCGGCTTTCCTTAATCTGGCCTTATTGCTGGCTTTGCTGGGTCTGATGAGCCATGTGATTCTGGAGGTGGGTGCATGAACATGGCGCTGTTGTCGCTACTGCAACAATTGATCATCGTCCTCGCGGCGGCAGTGATGTTCAGCTCCTTCGTGCTGTTGGGGCAAGTGCGACTGGTGGCGGCCATTCATGCCTTTGCGTGGCAAGGTTTTCTCGTGGCCATGGTGACGGCACTCGTTGCCGCCAGTGATGGTCATGGTCATCTTTATTTCTCCGCCATACTCACCCTGGGCTTAAAGGCGCTCTTGATTCCTTGGATGCTGCACCGTCAGGTGCGCCGGCTTGAACTGGATCGCCATCGGGAATCCTTATCTCATCCGGCCCTGGTGATCATGGCCGCATTGGGGTTGGTCATTTTCAGCTATTGGCTTGTATTGCCTCTGGTACAAGCGGAAATGCAGTTCACCCGTAATATCGTCGCCGTGAGTCTGGCGGTTGTGCTCATCGGCCTGTTGATGATGGTGGTTCGTACCCAGGCGGTGGCGCAGGTGCTGGGTTTCATGTCCATGGAGAACGGTTTGTTCTTGGCCGCGGTATCGGCTACGGCGGGTATGCCGCTAGTGGTCGAATTGGGCGTAGCCTTCGATGTGCTGGTGGCCATGGTGCTGTTTGGTGTGTTCTTCTTCCAGATCCGCGAGAGCATCGATTCGCTCGACGTGGACCGCATGAATCGGCTCACTGAACGCACGGGGGACGAGCCATGAGCCCGCTGGTATTGACCGTGCTCACGCCTTTGGTCGGCGCCCTGCTTTTGCCCTGGTTTAGCCGTCTTTCCTGGGCCGGTTGGCTGAATGTGCTGCTGAGTGCCGCTGCACTGATCGCTTCGATTGTTCTGGCATTCAATGTGGCCAATGCGGGCGTGGTGGCCAATTCTTTATTTCGAGTGGACGCGTTCAATATTTTTCTCATTGTATTGACCGCTTTTGTCGGCTTCACCGCCTCCATTTTTTCCCGCCCCTATATGAGGCATGTCTGTGACAGCGGGCGGATCAGTCCACGCGGGATGCGGCTGTACCATGCGATGTTTCAGGCATTCATGTTCACCATGTTGCTGGCTTTGTCCACCGATAACCTGGGCGTTTTGTGGGTGTCCGTGGAGGGCGCCACTCTGGCCACGGTGTTGCTGGTGTCTTTATACCGCACACCCGAGGCCATTGAGGCCGCCTGGAAGTATTTCATTCTTTGCGGGGTTGGCATTGCGCTGGCGCTGTTCGGCACCGTGCTGCTGTATTTTGCCGCACAGCATGTCATCCCCGATCCGGCGGCGGGATTGAACTGGAGTGTGTTGCATTCGGTGGCACCGCAATTGCAACCGGACATCATGTCTCTGGCTTTTGTATTCCTGCTGGTGGGCTATGGCACGAAGGTGGGGCTGGTACCGATGCATCAATGGCTGCCCGACGCGCACTCGGAGGGCCCGACACCCATGTCCGCGATGCTTTCCGGCTTGCTGCTCAATGTGGCCTTGTATGCGATTGTCCGGCTGAAGATGCTGGTGGATGGCTCACTGTCGACGACACAAACACCGCATCTGGCTGGTCATCTGTTGATGGGATTCGGCTTGGTATCGTTTTTGGTAGCAGCGCTGTTCCTGCACCGCCAGCGTGACATCAAGCGCATGTTCAGCTACTCCTCGATCGAGCACATGGGCCTGATGACCTTCGCCTTCGGCCTCGGCGGGCCGCTGGCCACCTTCGGCGCCTTGTTGCACATGTTGGTGCATTCGCTAACCAAATCAGCGATTTTCATTACCGTCGGCCATGCCGCGCACATTGCCGGAACCCAGTCCATCAATCATATTCGTGGCCTGATTCGCACCCAGCCAGCGGTAGGTTGGGGCTTACTGATCGGCGTCGCCGCTATCGCCGGTTTTCCGCCGTTCGGTGTGTTCACCAGCGAATTTCTGTTGCTGACTGCCACGATGCAAAGTCAGCCATGGTTTACAGTGATTCTGGTGACAGGATTAGCGATTGCTTTCGCCGGTTTATTCCGCCATCTTCATCCCATGGTGTACGGGCCTGCTCCCGAAGGACAGCAGCCGGTGGACGCCAACATGCTACCCGTCATCGTGCATCTTGGGCTGGTATTGTGGCTGGGTTTGTCCATTCCCGTTTTTCTGGCGCAATGGCTTGACCGGGCCACGCAACTGATCTCGGGGGCGCACCTGTTATGAACCGTTTTGACTGGTTGCCCGGATTTATCGCGCTTCTGGCAGAGGAGCGGGTAACCATCCTGCACAGTGATCCGATCCGGCTGGCGCCGGCGCATTGTTTGCATCTCGATGCCGAAGACTGGGGTAGGGCAGCACGGGTCGCGTCCGCGTCCGGTTATCGCTGGGCTGGCCTATGGGGCGATCAGCTGGGCGAGCGGCTGGGAATATACGCCGTGCTCGTCCATGAGGGTGACTATCTGGTGCTGATGACCGAGGTGCCATTGCAAGCCCCCATATTGGCTTCGCACACGCCGTATTTCCCGGCAGCCGACCGGCTGGAACGCCATCTGCATGACCTGCTGGGCGTCGATTTTCAGGATCATCCCGATGCGCGCCGCTGGACCCGGCATTGCGCCTGGCCGGAAGATGTTTATCCGCTTCGCTCGGATTTTCCCGTTGGCGGAGATTCACCCAAACGGGCACCCGCCGATGTGGATTATCCTTTCGAGCGAATTTTGGGCAACGGCGTCTACGAAATACCCGTCGGGCCGGTTCATGCCGGTATCATCGAGCCGGGGCACTTTCGTTTTCAGGCCGTCGGCGAACAGGTACTGCGTCTGGAAGCGCGGCTGGGTTACACGCACAAGGGCATTGAAAAGATTGCCGTGGGTCGTGATGCCTCCGGGCTGGCCCGACTGGCGGGACGCGTGTCTGGCGACTCTACCGTAGCGCACACCTGGGCGGCCTGCATGGCCATGGAGCGCGCGGCGGGCGTGGATGTACCGCCAAGAGCCTTGCATTTACGCGCGCTGCTTGCCGAGTGTGAGCGCATCGCCAATCATCTGGGCGATATCGGCGGCATCTGCAACGATGTGGGTTTTGCGTTTGTGCATCAGCAATTTGGCCGTCTGCGCGAACAATGGCTGCGCGGCAACCTGGCCATCTTCGGCCATCGTCTGCTGATGGATGTCATCGTGCCCGGTGGCGTCTGCCGGGATCTCCCCGAGCAATGGGAAAGCATCATCAAACCGCAACTTTCCACACTCTCGCGTGAGCTGGATGATCTGCTGGCCATTATCGACGACCATTCCTCACTGGAGGATCGACTGGTTGACACAGGGTTTCTGACCGCCGAACGGGCGCAGATGCTGGGTGTGACCGGGTATGTGGGCAAGGCCAGTGGTCAGGATTTCGATGTCCGGCGCGATCATGGCTATGCGCCCTATGATGGGCTTGAGGTGCATTCACCCTGCCGGACGCAGGGGGATGTCGCGGCCAGGCTGCAGATTCGGGCGGACGAGATCCGCGATTCGCTGAATCTGATAAACCGGCTGATACAGTCGCTTCCGGCAGGTCCAATTGCGGTGGACTGGCCGCAGTCGGTGTATTCGAGCGAGGGGTTGGCTGTGGTGGAAGGCTGGCGCGGCGAAATCACAAGCTTTGTGCGTTTTGACGAGGATGGCCGCGTAGCGCGCTTTTTCCCGCGCGATCCGAGCTGGTTCAGCTTGCCGGCGCTGGAACATCTGGTTTTGGGCAATATCGTGCCGGACTTCCCGGTCTGCAATAAATCCGTCAACATCAGCTATTCCGGACAGGATTTGTAGGACAAGAAACATGCAAAAAATCCTCAGGAAAATCTGGCAGACCGGCACCCTCACCGAAGCCCCACCGGCGGCTGATGAGATCGAGGCACTCGGCAAAGAGGTCAAGCGAATCATCGATCAGCGATTGGGCGGTAGCCTGGCGATTCGTCAAGTGGATACCGGTTCCTGCAACGCCTGCGAACTGGAAATACACGCACTCGGCAATCCTTATTACGACATCGCGCGTTTTGGCATTCACTTCGTCGCCTCGCCACGGCATGCCGATCTCTTACTGGTCACCGGCCCGGTGTCGCGGCACATGGAAACCGCGCTCCGGCGAACCTGGCGCGCCATGGCCAATCCGCGCTTCGTTATCGCCAGCGGCGACTGTGCCTGCAACGGTGGGGAATTCGGCAGCAATTACGCGACCTGTGGTGGCGTCAGCCGGGTCATCCCGGTGGATCTGCATCTGCCCGGTTGCCCGCCCACGCCGAACGATCTCATGCGCGGGATTCTGGCCCTAATGCGCAAAGAACAACCCCAGTAATTGTATGGCCGGGGCCATACGATCAGGCCCATGGAGTCGCGATCATGTGCGGCGGCCTTTGAAGCCCGCTATTTTTCCCCAACTATACTTCCCAAACTATATTTCAATGGGAAGCTCATCACGGTTGCCCCAATCGGACCAGGCGCCGGGGTAGCCGCGCACATCCTCAAAGCCTAAGTGCTTGAATACGCAGAACATCAGGCTCGATCGGCGGTGGCTCTGGCAATAGACGACAAGGGTTTTTGCTTTTTCTTCGGGGTGAGCAGGAATGCCTTTTTCTTGCAGCCGCGCTCGAATGATGTCATCAGGGAGTAAAAACCCTGGTTTTTCCGGATCGAAAAACCATTGCCAGTCAAAATGGATGGCGCCGGGAATGTGTCCGGCGTTGCGGGATCGTCTGTCCGTGCCGCGATACTCTTCTTCACTGCGCGCATCGACGATGATCCAGCCGTCCGGTTTGCCCAGTTGTTCGGCGATGGTTTGAGCGTTGCAATGGTGTTCCGAGAAATCGTAGGCCAGTTCACTAGCGGGTTTGTGTGCGGTAGCTGCGGTTGCCAGTGGCCAGCCCTCGGCCAGCAAGGCTTCGCGGCCACCGTCAATGAGGTAAATTTCCTCAAGACCGCACAGCGCCAGTGACCAGGCCAGACGGGAAGCGGCGAGACCCTGGCAGTCGTCGAAGATAAAGACCGTCGAATCCGGCGTTATGCCGGTGTGCATCAGTGCCTGGTTGAAATTGTCGTTATCTGGCAGCAGGCCGGCTCGATCGCCCTCATTGCGGACGATCTGATTGAAGTCGACCCACTGTGCCTCGGCCAGAGGTGGCTGACCGGGTTGGCTCATGTCGATCAAGATAGGATTGAGGGCATTTTGAAAACGGGGTTTCAGCTCGTTGGCGGCGATGAATTTCATTTTTTATCAGTAGATTAATAATCGTTATGGTTTTGCATCTATATCGCCTTGAACAATAATCCATTCGCCACCCAATTGCATCACGAAGTTGCTGATGGGGTATTTGGTCGCCGTCATGGTGGCAGGCATTCACGGTATGATTGCCGTCATTATCGAGAATCGAATTTTAGGAGTGGAAAGTATGGCGTGCAGAATTGCAGTAGCAGGGGTGAACGGGCGGATGGGCCGCGTCCTTGTGGAAGCGACGGTGCAAAATCCGGATGCGACGTTGGGAGCGGCCCTGGTTCGGCAGGGTAGCCCGCTGGTCGGGCAGGATGCTGGGCTCTTGGCGGGCATCGGCATTCTGAACTGTGCGATTGACGATGATCTTTCCCGTGTCTCGTCCCATTTAGATGTGTTGATCGACTTTACTTCGATTGAGGCGACGCTCGCCAATCTGGTGGTTTGCCGTGCAGAGCGTCGGGCCATGGTCATCGGTACGACCGGATTTAGTGCCGAACAAAAGGCCATGCTGGCGGAAGCCGGGCAGGACATCCCTCTCGTTTTCGCGCCAAACATGAGTATTGGTGTCAATGTCCTGCTCGGAGTGGTAGCGCAAACGGCCCTTCTGCTCGGTGAAAGCTACGATGTGGAAATCATCGAGGCGCATCATCGGCACAAGGTCGATGCGCCCTCCGGTACGGCTCTGCGTCTGGGCGAGGCGGTGGCCGAAGCATACGGTCGTGACCTGGCTCAAGTGGCCGTTTACGGTCGTGAAGGGCATACCGGCGCGCGCGACCCAAAAACCATAGGATTCGCGACGGTACGCGGGGGCGATGTGGTGGGCGACCATACGGTACTGTTTGCCGGAATCGGCGAGCGAATCGAACTGACGCACAAGGCCTCCAGCCGGATGACCTTTGCCCAGGGCGCCGTGCGTGCTGCGATCTGGTTGAGGAATCAGCCGCCGGGGCTGTACGACATGCAGGATGTGCTGGGCCTGAAATAAGTTCTATAAAGCGTAACATTCGGGCGTGCGCATGGACAAAATAGCCGCTTGTCGGGCATAATCGCGGCCAATATTCTGCTTTGAATCGCCGGGTGCCAGTGCGCGTCCGAAGGGTTCTGTGCAATGAAACGCTTCAAAAATAACGGGTTGTAAAAAACCTGTTCGCATATCGGTTTAAATGGGAGAGTCTCTTGAAACACACAGCGCTATTGGCCCTGGCCGACGGTAGTCTTTTTTACGGCACATCGATTGGCGCTGCAGGTTCGACGGTTGGCGAAGTGGTTTTCAACACGGCCATGACGGGTTATCAAGAGATTCTGACTGACCCTTCCTACCGCCGGCAGATCGTCACCCTGACCTATCCGCATATCGGCAATGTTGGCGTAAATGCCGATGATGCTGAATCTACGGGAGTTCACGCCGCAGGTCTGGTGATCCGTGATGCCTCGTCCATCGTCAGCAACTGGCGCACCGAAGAATCCCTGCAAGCTTATTGCGAGCGCCATGGCCTGCAGGCCATCGCCGATATCGATACCCGTGCCCTGACGCGCGTACTGCGGGATAAAGGCGCCCAGAACGGATGCATTCAGACAGGCGAGAACCTCGATCCTGAGGCCGCACTGGCGCAGGCGCGCGGGTTTGCCGGCCTTGATGGCATGGATCTCGTGCCGGAAGTGACAACCGATCGTCCCATTGAGTGGACGCAAGGCACCTGGGATCTCGACCCCGAAAACCCGGCTCCGCGCCCCGAATTGACACGCCATGTGGTGACCTGGGATTACGGCATGAAACGCAATATCCTGCGTATGCTGGTCGATCGCGGATGTCGTGTGACGATGTTGCCTGCCACCACGCCAGCGAGCGACGTGCTGGCAATGAATCCCGATGGCATCCTGCTCGGCAATGGTCCGGGTGACCCGGCAGCCTGCCATTACGCCATCGAGGCGATTACCGAAGTGCTAAAGCACGATGTGCCCGTTTTCGGTATCTGTCTGGGCCACCAGTTGCTCGCGCTGGCCAGTGGCGCGAAAACCATCAAGATGAAGTTCGGTCATCACGGCGCGAACCATCCGGTGCAGGACATCGAATCCGGGAGAGTCTTCATTTCCAGCCAGAACCACGGGTTTGCGGTGGATGAAGACACGCTGCCTTCAAATCTCAGAGCGACTCATCGCTCACTGTTTGATGGCAGCTTGCAGGGCATCGCCCGTACCGACCGCAGCGCATTCAGTTTCCAGGGGCACCCCGAAGCGAGCCCCGGCCCACACGATCTGGGTTTGCTGTTCGATCAGTTCGTTGCCGCCATCGATGCCCGCACGGCGTAATTGAGTCCTGTTTGCCGACCCAAAAACCTGCTTGAAGATCTGCTTGAAAAATCGACGCTTGTTCGTTGTTAAATTTGTGAATTTGCCATGCCAAAACGTACCGACCTAAAAAGTATCCTTATTATCGGCGCCGGCCCTATCGTGATCGGCCAGGCCTGCGAATTCGATTATTCCGGCGCGCAGGCTTGTAAGGCGTTGAAGGAGGAGGGGTATCGGGTCATTCTGATCAACTCCAATCCGGCCACGATCATGACCGACCCCGGCATGGCCGATGCCACCTATGTCGAGCCAATCAACTGGGAAACAGTCGCTGCAATCATCGAGAAAGAGCGCCCGGACGCCCTATTGCCAACCATGGGTGGACAAACCGCACTCAATTGCGCGCTGGATCTGGCAAGGAATGGTGTGCTGGAAAAATTCAATTGCGAACTGATCGGCGCCAGCGAAGACGCGATCGACATGGCCGAAGACCGTGAACGTTTCCGTGAGGCCATGACGGAAATCGGGCTGTCCACGCCGACTTCGTACATCGTCCATACACTGGAAGAAGCGTTCGTCGAGCAGCCCAAGCTTGGTTTTCCGGTCATCATTCGTCCTTCGTTCACGATGGGCGGTTCGGGTGGCGGTATTGCCTACAACCGTGAAGAGTTTGAAGAAATTGTCCGCCGTGGACTGGATCTGTCGCCTACGAGCGAACTTTTGATCGAACAGTCCGTCCTCGGCTGGAAAGAATATGAAATGGAAGTGGTGCGTGATCGCAACGACAACTGCATCATCATCTGTTCCATCGAAAACTTCGATCCGATGGGCGTGCATACCGGCGATTCGATCACCGTGGCGCCGGCGCAGACGCTCACCGACAAGGAATACCAGATCATGCGCAACGCCTCGCTGGCGGTTCTGCGCAAGATCGGTGTTGAAACCGGCGGTTCGAACGTTCAGTTTGCGGTCAATCCCGAAAACGGCGCCATGATCGTGATCGAAATGAACCCACGTGTGTCGCGTTCTTCCGCCTTGGCGTCAAAGGCGACGGGGTTCCCGATTGCCAAAGTGGCCGCAAAACTGGCCGTGGGTTACACACTGGATGAACTGCGCAACGAAATCACGCAAGGCGCAACGCCCGTTTCGTTCGAGCCGACCATCGATTACGTGGTCACCAAGGTTCCGCGTTTCACCTTCGAGAAATTCCCGCAGGCCGATAGCCGCCTGACGACGCAGATGAAGTCTGTGGGTGAGGTCATGGCCATCGGTCGAACCTTCCAGGAATCACTGCAAAAAGCGCTCCGGGGTTTGGAAATCGGTGTAGATGGCTTCGATGAGATTCTCGACCGTAATCTCAATGCCGAAGATGCCGAGGACGAGTTGATCCGCCAGTTGCGTGAGCCGCGCCACGACCGACTCTGGTATGTGGCCGATGCGTTCCGTCATGGCTTTACATTGGAAGACGTGCACGAGCATTCGAAGATCGACCCGTGGTTCCTGATTCAGATAGAAGAGATCATCCGTAAAGAACAGGAACTGCGTGGTCAGTCGCTGCAGAACCTCGATCGCGACACACTCTGGCGCATCAAGCGTATGGGCTTCTCCGATCGGCGTCTGGCCCGCTTACTGGATGAAACCGAAAGCACCGTGCGTGCGCATCGACATGGCTTGGGCGTTCGACCGGTGTTCAAACGTGTGGATACCTGCGCGGCAGAATTCCCGACCGACACGGCCTATCTGTATTCCACCTACGAGCAGTTCTGCGAAGCGGAACCGAGCCAACGCGACAAGATCATGATCTTAGGTGGCGGGCCGAACCGGATCGGGCAGGGTATCGAGTTTGACTATTGCTGTGTCCACGCTGCCCTCGCGCTGCGGGAAGACGGCTTCGAGACCATCATGGTCAACTGCAATCCCGAGACCGTTTCGACCGATTACGATATTTCCGATCGACTCTATTTTGAATCGTTGACGCTCGAAGACGTGCTCGAAATCATCGAGGTTGAAAAACCCAAGGGTGTCATCGTGCAGTTCGGCGGTCAGACACCGCTGAAACTGGCGCGCGATCTCGAAAAAGCAGGCGCGCCGATCATCGGTACCACGCCCGATGCCATCGACCGGGCAGAGGATCGCGAACGCTTCCAGACCATGATCCAGGAACTGGGGCTCAAGCAGCCGCCCAACCGCACGGCCCGTTCGGCGGACGAAGCCATCAATCTCGCCGCTCAGATCGGCTATCCGCTGGTCGTTCGCCCATCCTACGTGCTGGGTGGCCGGGCGATGGAAATCGTGCACAACGAAGAAGGGCTCAAGCGGTACATGCGTGATGCGGTCAAAGCCTCCAACGATTCGCCCGTACTGCTCGACCGATTCCTCGACGATGCGACTGAAATGGACATCGATGCGGTATCTGATGGTGAGAACGTGGTCATCGGCGGTTTGATGGAACACATCGAAATGGCCGGGGTGCACTCCGGTGACTCTGCCTGTTCGCTCCCGCCGTACACGGTTGCTGCACCGATTCTGGCAGAAGTTCGTGCCCAGGTGACGGCCATGGCCAAGGCATTGAATGTTGTCGGTTTGATGAATACTCAGGTCGCGATTCAAGGCAACGATATCTACATCATCGAAGTGAACCCGCGCGCGTCCCGGACGGTACCGTTCGTATCCAAGGCGGTGGGCATACCGCTCGCAAAGATTGCAGCGCGCGCCATGGCGGGCATATCGCTCGCCAAGCAGTCAGTCACCCGTGAGTGCGTGCCGCCGTATTATGCGGTCAAGGAAGCGGTGTTCCCGTTCATCAAATTTGCCGGTGTTGATCCACTGCTCGGCCCCGAGATGAAATCAACCGGCGAGGTGATGGGCATCGGGCGTGAATTCGGCGAAGCCTTTGCCAAGGCTCAGGCGGGTGCTGGCAATTCATTGCCGACTTCCGGCCTGGCCTTCGTTTCCGTTCGCAAGCAGGATTATTTTGCCGCCGCCGCGGTGGCGAAGGCTCTGTCTGCGCAAGGTTTCTCGCTCTGCGCCACGCGCGGTACCGCGCGCCATCTGACTGAACAGGGGTTGACGGTCGAGTCGGTGAACAAAGTGACCGAAGGCCGCCCTAATATTGTTGATATGATCAAAAACAAAGAGATTGCCTTGATCATCAACACGACAACCAGCAGCAACCAGTCGCGTTCGGATTCGTTCCAGATCCGTCGCGAAGCGCTGCATCAACGTGTACCCTATTTCACGACCATGGCGGGCGCCGAGGCAATGGCCCTCGCGCTGGCTTATCTGCAGCAGCCGATTTCCGTCAACCGGTTGCAAGACCTGCATAAAGAGTGTGAAGTGTAATGCAAACGCCAATGACGGCCGCCGGAGCGGCCAAATTAGAAGCCGAACTCAAGCAACTGCGCAGTGTTGAGCGTCCACGCATCATCCAGGCGATTGCCGAAGCGCGTGATCTGGGTGATCTGAAGGAAAATGCCGAATATCATGCCGCGCGTGAAGAGCAGGGGTTCATCGAAGGCCGGATCAAAGAGATCGAAGCCAAGCTGTCTCATGCCAATATCATCGATGTCACCCGACTTCCGCCATCCGGCAAGGTGATTTTCGGTGCGACTGTCAGTGTGCTCGATGTGGATAGCGACGAAGAAATCACCTACAAGATCGTGGGCGATGATGAAGCCGATATCAAATCCAACATGATCTCGATCCATTCACCCATTGCCCGAGCGCTGGTGGGCAAGTCGTTGGGTGATGAAGTGACTGTCGATGCCCCAGGCGGCAAGCGGATTTTCGAAATCACCGAAGTTCAATATATCGCCTGATTGGGCGGCCCAACAGAAAGAATTTCCCATCATGCTTGACCCCAAGTTAGTTCGCAGTGATCCCGAAGCGGTTGCCGCGCAGTTGGCGCGACGCGGTTTCACGTTCGACGTGGCCCGGTTTACCGCGCTTGAAAACGAGCGCAAACAGGTTCAGGTCGATACTGAGCAGATGCAGGCCGAACGCAACAGTCGATCGAAGCTGATCGGCAAGATGAAGGCCGCTGGCGAAGATACCGCCGCGTTGATGGCCGAAATCGGTGGCCTGGGGCAGAAACTCGATCAAGCCAAGCAGCGTCTGGGCGAGATTCAATCCGAGCTGGATGCCCTGTTTTCGCTTGTGCCCAATCTGCCGGCCGAAGACGTTCCCTTCGGTGAAGATGAAGCGGGTAATGTCGAAGTGCGTCGTTGGGGCACACCGAGGACGTTCGACTTTGAAATTCAGGATCATGTCGCGCTGGGCGCCGCACTCGGGATGAATTTCGAGCAGGCGGTGAAGCTGACCGGCTCACGGTTTGTGACCTTGGCCGGCGATCTGGCGCGCCTGCATCGTGCGCTCGCGCAGTTCATGCTTGATCTGCACATCAGTCAGCACGGTTACACCGAGATGTACGTGCCCTACATCGTCAATGACAAGAGCCTGTTCGGTACCGGTCAGTTGCCCAAATTCGGTGAGGACCTGTTTGCGCTCAAGGGCGATGCCGACTGGTATCTGATCCCCACGGCTGAAGTGCCGCTCACCAATCTGGTTCGTGACGAATTGTTGTCGGCCAATGATTTGCCCCGGCGCTATGTGGCGCACACACCTAGTTTCCGTGCGGAAGCGGGTGCGGCTGGGCGTGATACCCGAGGGATGATCCGGCAACATCAGTTCGATAAGGTCGAGCTGGTGCAGATTGTACGGGCCGAGGACTCCGCCGCCGCACTGGAAGCACTGACCGGCCACGCCGAAGCCGTTTTGCAGGCGCTGGAGCTGCCGTACCGCGTCATGCAGTTGTGCACGGGCGATATGGGCTTCTCGGCGGCGAAAACCTACGATCTGGAAGTCTGGCTGCCCGGCCAGAACACCTATCGGGAAATCTCTTCCTGCTCCAACTGTACCGATTTTCAGGCGCGCCGCCTGCAAGCACGCGTGCGCGACGCCGATGGCAAGCCGCAGCTCGTACATACTCTGAACGGCTCAGGCCTGGCCGTAGGGCGCACCCTGGTTGCCTTGCTGGAAAACCACCAGCAGGCAGACGGCAGTATTGCACTGCCGCTAGCACTGCGGCCTTACTTTCAGGGCAGAGCGGCTATCTGTGTTCCTGAGGGGCAGCAGGGTAAAGCATGAGTGAAGCGGCCGATTCCGTCATCTTTGACGATGTCCGTCAGACGGTGATTTCCACCCTGGGGCTGGATATTCCGGCTGCTCGGTTGACGGCAGATTCCCCATTACTCGGGGCCTTGCCAGAGCTCGATTCCATGGGGGTGGTTCTCATGCTCACGGCACTCGAAGATCGTTTCGACATCGTCCTTTCGGATGATGAAATCGACTCGGCCTGGTTCGAGACCCTGGGTACATTGACGCTGGCAATCGAGTCGCGACTGCCGCACTGATTTCTCGATTTCCTTGTTTGCAAAACAATAAAAACCCGCCCATGAATTTTCCGGGCGGGTTTTGTCGTTTTGTTTCCGGCTTTTACCGAAAACGAATCAATCGTTGATCAAGTGATACTTGGCCAGCAATTCTTCATGCGTTTCGCGGTGGTCAGGATCGAGTGGAATGCAGTCCACAGGGCACACTTCAACACATTGTGGCGTATCGTAATGACCCACGCACTCGGTGCACAGGTTCGGATCAATCACATAAATCTCCGGGCCTTGCGAAATGGCGCCATTCGGGCATTCCGGCTCGCAAACATCGCAGTTGATGCATTCATCGGTAATCAACAGGGACATGGTTCACTCCTCTTCGGCGCTATCTCGAACATCAGTGGCGTGAATTTAGCATGTTTGGCCCGGCTTTTGTGGCCTGTTCGTGCTTGATGATTTCTTTTAGCGCATCCACCACGTGCAATGGCACGAAACTGGCGACGTTTCCACCCAAACGGGCCAGTTCACGCACGATACTGGACGACACGAAGCCCAGTTCCTCGGTGGGGGAAAGGAAGACCGTTTCGATTTCCGGCGCCAGTCGACGATTGACTGCGGCCATCTGAATCTCGGACTCGAAATCCGATACGGCGCGCAGCCCCCGCACAATCGAGCTTGCGCCCAGTTCCCGCGCGAATTCGACCAGCAATCCGTCGAACGACAGCACGCGGATATTGGGGAATTCCTGCAACGCCACACTGGCAAGCTCTGAGCGCTGTTCCAGATTGAAAATCGGAGTTTTGGTTGAAGCGGCCGCTACGGCAACAATCACCTCATCATAGAGACGAGCCGCCCGTCGGGCGACATCGATATGGCCAAAGGTGATGGGATCAAACGTACCGGGATAGATAGCGCGTTTCATGGATTAGAACCTAATGCACCAGCATATTGATGCCCAGAATTACGAGGACAATCGAGAAAATGCGCTTGAGGGTTTTGGCAGGTAGCCGGTGAGTGAGCGTTGCACCGATGGGCGCGAAAAACAAACTTGGAATGACAATTCCAATCAAGGCCGGCAAATAGATATAGCCCAGTGACCACGGCGGTAAATCTGGCGCATGCCAACCTGTCAGCACATAACCCGCTGCACCCACCAACGCATTGGGCAGACCAATTGCGGCACTGGTGGCCATGGCGTTGCGTGCCGCTACATTACACCAGAGAAAAAAAGGCGTGGTCAACGCGCCGCCGCCCATACCCATAATCGTGCCCACTGTGCCCACGCCCACACCCACGCCGGTGAGTGGCACGGTGCTAGGCAGCTTGCGTGTGGGGGTGGGGTTTTTACCAAAAGCCATTTGCAACGCAATCAGGATTTCCAAGACTCCAAACACCCTTTTTAGAATGTCGCCCGGCAACAGATGGGCGATAGTGGAACCTAAAATAGAGCCGATGACTACGCCGGGCGCAATGCGGATAAACAGATCCCATAACACCCCTTTGTTTCGGTGGTGCGTGTAAATCGATGCGATTGACGAAAAAAGAATTGTGGCCAGAGAGGTGCCAATGGCGATATGTACCAGATTAGGATTGTCACCCAAGCCAATGGTCGGAAATAGCAACAACAATACCGGAACCACTACCAGGCCGCCGCCAATGCCCAGCAGACCAGCGATCAGGCCCGAGAAAATCCCGAGAAGGATGTAGATACTGTATTCAATCAAAATCAGATCGCTCGTTGGGTGTGACGGTAAAGGTGTAATCAGCAACAAGGATAGCTAATTTTAGAATTTACTTATAATGAATAATATTTATGTATGAATAGGTGGATCGTTATTGAACCGGATATCGAGTGGCGTAGTGGTTGTGATTTTCAGCCCGGCCTGCTGAAACGGGGGGTGTCTAGCATCAACTGCAAAAAAGCCTGATTAACCCTGTCAAGTACGGCGCATCAGCATAACACCTACCCTGGGAAGGCTTGCATTTGTTCGATCATTCCAGAGATTTCTGAAAAGGGTCGACCGAGAAACGAAAAAGGGACTTCGATATCCATCTGATTGTCGACAACTACTCGACACAGGCCGCACCAATGCCATGCAGTTAAAATAAAATCTGCCGAATGGAGGGTGTCAAATAATCTGTGTAACTGAGTTCAGTCAGGCACCCGGTCACCGTACAGAATGACGAACTGATTGAGTGCCGCTTTCCAGTCCCTAATGGGACGAGTCCATTTTCTGGCCACGTTCT
>JAJYPA010000490.1 GCA_021795795.1 Pseudomonadota bacterium
CAAGGGACGACCCCAAACCGAGCCATAACGGACCGGTGAATTTTCTTGTGTGTTCTGATGACACACGCACGCGACGAGCTTCGCGGCAAAGCGTTTGGGGGCAGTATCTTATCCAGCGCGACTGCGGCGCGCTTATCCTGTACAGGCAAACACATCAACTACGGAGTGCGGGCCAGGCATACGTACATCCTCAGTTGGGATGTGCGTCTCCATCTTCGCTGATGTGATTGGGGGGGCACGCCCGGCCGGTTTCACGCACTTTCACGCGCCAAAATAGGCTGTAAAGCGAGCAACGGCGGGGCCTGCAGCCGTCCGTCTCTGTGCTAGCGCTACAGAGACGGACGGGGGTGGCTACGATAGTTTGCGGTGGAACATCCGCTCCCAGCTGCGCGGTCGCTCATGTAGTAATAAGCGGCGCCGAGAGAGCGATGGTGGATATATCGTCACCACTGCTGATTGCGATTGTCCCGGAGGGTCGCTGGGCAGTTTGCGGACGATAAAGGGCTAGTTGGCCACCGATAGGGTGGGCGCTTATGAAAGGTCACCCATTTTGGGTGGGGATATTGCGTCGCTCTTTGCCATGGAGCGTTTTTCATCATAACGAGATGATGGCTGTTGAAGTGCTTAGCATATGGCTGCTAACTTTTTTGGTCAAGCCCCGCTGGGCATCACGGGCTTCTGCCATGATAAAAAATCGGTCACAGTGACAGATTGATCTACAGGGTTTTTGTGGACGCTGAAAGGTGGACGGGTTGATGGACACTTCCAGATCAGGAAAAGGCCACAAAAGAGTCCAGAACCGAAGCGTCGATCTAGAACTAATACGCTCCATGTTTTTGCAGCTAAAACAAGGTGGATAACTTTTGTGCTACGCAATCATTTAATTGCTATATAAAATTAATTTTCATGATTGAGAGAATCTCAGCTTCATGCCCTTCATCACTTCAGATCCAGTATCGACAATAGGCTCAATATACCTACAATCCTCCTGAACGCTAACATTTGTGATTGTTAATCCTAAAATAGCAACCTGCTTTTCTGTGTCAACCTCTGGTGAATCTAACTCTTTACTTGCCTCTTCTAAGTTGTATGTTGACTCCATTAACGATTTCCCGTTATCCGTTAATAATTTTACTGTTAATGAAGTAAATGGGTTTTCCTTATCTGTTACAGCCCAAATAAAAACACATATTTTTGGTACTATCATTGGAGTTCTTGGAAGCACCATCTTCCCAGTGTAAACACCCATAAATGATGGCTTGTTTCCTATTTCATGTCTAACGTCGTCGCACCATATATTATAAATATATCTAGATGTCATATTGTTCACCATTATAAACTTTTGTGTTTTTCCAAGCTTCGTGAAAAACACACAGATCAACATTGAGAGCCTGCGCTAGTTTTGCAGATGTTTCTATGCTTGGTATGCTTCTTCCTGATTCATATCGAGAAATATGTGACTGTTTAAATCCGCAAATCTCACCAAGTTCTTTCTGAGAAAGGCCAAGGGACAACCTGAGACTTGTTAGTGTTAGATTGTCATTGTAGTACGAACTGGAAATCCATTTCCTACTTTCTTTAAGGTATTCAGAAAACTCTTCATCACTTTCTGTTTCTTCTAATAACAAATCGAAATCAGAAAAACATTTGTTAACTTCATTGTAGTCGTAATTTAAATAATGAATTACGCCATCAGCATTGCGCAATTCAGATGAATCATTTTTTTGATCGCTATTGTCCTGGAAATTCGCGCTTAATTGCATTGATAACTCTGCATATTGTCGTATCATTTGGGTTGTCATAATCCAGATCGTCCCTATTAATTATAGCCATTATATAATAATCTTTAATTTTCCAGTCGAAGTAATAGATTATTCTGTATTTTATACCATCCTTTTCTAACTCATGGAATTTTAATCTTCTTATAATCAAATTCTCTTGCTTTTTTACCCTAACCAACTCCTGAACTGATATTTTTTCTTCTTTATCTGATTTGTGCTCCAATAAAATTTTAATCAGCTTTTCGTCATTTTTAAGTTGTTGTATTAACGTTAATATTCGAGAAAACAAATCCTTATTTATATTCTTAATTGATTTAAGATCATTTGTGGCGTCGTTATGTACTTTTATCAAGTCTATATACCTAGTATGGTATGCAATGCGTGTGGCGTCAATGCGTGGCCGCCATAATATGCATCATTCTGTCGCATGAGGCCATTCCAGCTGTCGGATCTGTCGTTGTAGATCGCTGGCCACTTTGAACTGGACAGTGCGTTTAGCTAGGATCTCAAGGCTTTCCCCGGTAGCTGGATTGCGTCCGGTGCGTCCAGCCCGTTCCTTGAGGGAGAAGGTACCCAGTCCGGGCAGTTTGATGCCGTGACCGTCGATCAGAGTCTGCGTCAGGGTGGCCACAACAGCGTTTACGGCTTCCTGAGCGGTCTGTCGGTTCATGCTGTGCGTTTCGGCCAGATCGGCAACAAAGGCGGTTTTGGTGATGGCGGCCATGGTGTTTTCCCGTGCATTCTATGGGTTTCTGCTCAGAAACATAGGCGATACGGGTCTGGAGCGCAATGTGGACGTTTAACGACGTGTCACAGTGACTTGCCTGACAAGTCAATCTGCGCGGCGATTTCCCGGAGCAGCGCCAGGGCAATGGCGTTGCCCTGCCCCTCGCGGGCCTTCTGGCAGGCGAGGGGCAGTTGTTCGATCAGGGCGGTACACTGAGCTGCGATTCATCACCATCGCCCCAGACCATGCCCCGGTCGGTCCCGCGCCCGCTTCCACCGCATCCGTTCCGCACTGGTCGTTGGGGTCCCTTCAGGAAACGGAATTTAAAGTACGCTAAGCGTCAGGAGCCGGGTTCTGTGTAAATCTATCCGAAACGGTGCGGTTTCGGATAAACGCTGAGCCCATGTACGAAAGTAATAAAAACAGTATTGTGGACATGCACCACAATTCGTACATCGCTTTCGGTCACGCTGGAAGCTGCAACGTGTGGATCACGGCCCCTGTAACCGATTCTGCTGGTGATGGAATATGCCAAAGTCGGCAAATACAGGTTATTCCGTGGCCTCGCAGGGTCTTAACGTACTTTAAATTCCGTTTTCTGAATGGACTCCTACTATTCTGGAAAGACCTTGTGCTCACGGTCAAGCAACACCAAGAAGAACGCTGCCTGCGACTGAAAGCCGTGTACTCTGAGTTTTTTGCTTACACGAAGTTCAAATAAACCAATATCTGGAGAGATCGTTTCCATAACTTTTTTTAAGCACTCCTTTCCATTCTCCATGTCGTTGACTTTGTAACGCGTGTACCCTAGGCCAGCCTTGTTTCCTCTATTACCACCTGTATTATATACGTCACGCCAAGTAAGACCGCCGAAGATGGTTAAGAAATTTGAGAACTGGACTAACTCATTCTTATTCCAATCTGAAAAACACTCCCAATCTTTCTGAAAATACTTAAGAACAACGTACGGATTCTTATCGCAAATCCCTTCCCGTGAGCCATCTTTCTTATATAGTGGAAAGTCAAATATTTTTATCTCAAGGCCAGTTGATGCACCGCCATTTTGTATGGACTTGGCCTCTTCATCAATTTTGTTATTTGGAATTTCTCTTTTAGCCATTTAATCCGCCGAGTATTTTTTCTCAAAATATTCTTTGATCGCTGCTTTTGGAATCACTGATTCACAACGAGCTTCAGGAGAAAGCTCGCCTCGTGCGGCAATCCATGGATCATCTTTGTGAGTCATTACTTCGAGAGTTTTTGCGGGAAGCTCTCCGTATGCATCATAAACTTGGTTCAGAATATCGACTACGTCTGAAGACACTTTTGGAAGCTCTTGGTCATTAGGGACAGGAAGAGTATCCCAGCCATGAGCTTTGAATGCATGGAAAACTTCTGGAACAACTGGCCCATGTGCCCATGCCTGCATCTGCTCGCCAAACAATTCTTTGCCAGTGATAACCTCAGTCCAAGCTTCTGCGTAATAGAGCAGTTTTTGAACCTTTAAGTGGGTTACGTGATCACCAGACTCGGCGGCTTTTGCAATAAACCAGTTGGCAATCTCAGTCGCGTCATGTAGAGCCATTATCACTCTCCTTGTTTCTTGTCTTTCCATTTATCACTAGGCGGTTTTAAGTTCGAAGCGCAACAGTGCTATCGATAGATACCGTATTGTATAAATCTGTCTGGTAGCGTGCGATCTGGTAAGAGCAGGTAGCGGGTTTCCGCGCGCTTCTCCACCGACATGGTTAGCCTTTCGAAGCCCACAAAAACACGTTTTCACGGCATTCTATCCCATTTTCTGCGTTTCATTTTCTGTTCTCTGATCGCTGACGAGATACTGCCCATCACAAACAACCCGGGTACGACATACTGGAACACTTCCGTCACAATATTTCCGACCACAATGCCGCCACGGGCCATACCTGCGTTTACGGCGTTGGGTATTGCCGCTACGGGGTTAGCGGCAACGGGGACTGGTACTGGCTCATTCATCTGGTTCATTTCGTGTAGGAAGTGCACATGCCACAGGTGGAACCCGATATAGGCGAAGACAGCGATCATCAAATCCATCCACCATGGCAGCCTGGTGGCCAGGTTGAGCAGATCTTCAAGCAAGGATGTTCTGCCGCGTCGTTGCACTACGCATGCTCCTATTTTGAAATGGCAGGGCCCGTCTATACAGACTTGTCTACAGCCATCCCTGATGTGGTCCTGCCCGGAGAATTAGACGATCCGCACAGAAAAGCAACCAGCCCGCTACAGACCAACACTGCCATCGTCACAGTGACTTCCCCGACAAACCGATCCGTGCCGCGATTTCCCGGAGCAGCCCCAGGGCGATGGCGTTGCCCTGCCCCTCGCGGGACTTCTGGCAGGCGAGCGCCAGTTGTTCGATCAGGGCGGTATCGCTGAGCTGGGATTCATCACCCTCACCCTCACCCCAGACCATGCCCCTGTCCCGTGCCCGCTTCCACCGCATCCGTTCCGCACTGGTCGTTGCCATGAAATCCACCCCCCGCAATTGTCACTGTGACAAATCATAGGGCAGCCCCATCGCTCCGTCAAACAATGCAGCGTGACTCCCTCACGCAGAAGCGACTGTAAAGGCCTCAAATTCGCCCTACAGCGCATGCAAATGGCCCTACCCATGGAAATTTATCTCAGGCCATCAAAAATCAATTCTGGGCCATTCCTCGATACCTTACCTCCGTTGAATATAAATTAAAGGGGGAGCCGATGCCGCAGGCAGCGGGGGACAACGTCCCCAGAGGGGGTCGATCCGGCGAGCCGAAGGCTCGGACAGGGGGAGCGGCAGGCTCCCCGCCGGGAATGTTTGCGCCCGGCGCCGTAGGCGGCAAGCGGGCGCTCCTTAAGTTTAAGTTTTAAGCAGATCACAGTTATCCACAGAAAGTGCTGATCAATTACAGGAAATTTATAGGTTTTATTAAAGGATTTAACCTAACGGTTTAGGGGGGGGGGGATTTCACGAACAAGGGGGGGGGGATTTCACGTGGATTTAAGGCCACACGGGGGGGGATTTCACGAACAAGGGGGGGGGGGATTTCACGTGGATAAGTTGCACAACTCACAGGGTTATACACCGCCAAAGTCCCCCAAATAATGTAATCGGCAGACATCTGTACAGCGCGATGCTGCAGGTGAGAAGATCGGGCAGCAGGAAATGCCAGGATGATCATCCTTCGGACCGCAGCGCCGCTTCCCCGCCCCCTAAACCGCTGCGAGATTACAGGCACTACGGCGCCGTCTGATAGACTTTAACGAGTTTTTGGCGCCGGAAATATTACCTTTTGTATGAAATAGGTGGTGGAGACCCAAGCAGCAATAAGCCACCTGTGATTTGCTTCACCTTGGCTTGCGGATATACTGCTTGTACCTTGTGTAGCGCGGGTAAAAAATCCTTCTTAAAATTCTTGTCCGGGTCTTTGCCCTCATATTCTTGGGCGAACTGCTCACGAAGTGATTTCCAGTACAGGGTCACACCACGCCCCTCGATGCGGTGTAGCCGATGGGCAAGCCATGCGTAAACATCCAGAGCCAGCGCGGAACCTTTAAGCGCATGCAGGGCACGATTATCTAGTGGCACGGCGCCATCCATAAGTGCTGTGTAAAAATGCTCCGATAGCACCATCAAACCAGGCCACAAGGCCTTCTGCCCTGTGTCTTTGTTCATCAACCAAGCATCGAATTGTTCCACGGCTTGGCCG
>JAJYPA010000491.1 GCA_021795795.1 Pseudomonadota bacterium
TGCGACAACGACGCCATGGTTTCGGAAAGCTGCTGCTCGCGCTCCACCCGCTTTTTCTCGCGTTCCGCAGCATGCTCCAGATTGTTGGGAACCAGCACCATGCGCTCCGGGGCCAGCGAATACATATTCAGCCAACGATCGATAGAAGCCGTCAGGGCAGCTTCGAAGGCTTCGTTCCCCCGTAGGTCGTTCGCGGCGTCAGTCAGCCAGGAAAGATTCGAGGCGATATCGTGGGTCAGCACCGAATCCTCCAGCGCTGCAAGAAACGCTACGGGATCACGGTCGAACAAGCTGCGGAATTCCGGATAATGCATGGCATCCAGATTTTGCAGCATAACGAAGGAGCGAACTAGCGGCGCCACGATTTCTTTGGGCGATTTTTCAAGAACGGCTGAGAGAATAGCACCCAGCAGGATATCGCTAGTTCTGTCCAGCGCGGCGATCGGATCGAGAATATTAGAAAGTGCGTCGTCGACGCTCTTTTGATTCCTCAACGCCTCCCGTGCTGCCCTAACTAGCGCCAACCCCAGCGCAAGCGGCAATCCCTCGTCCTTAAGCACGTATTTGTTGGGATTTTCATCCAGAATCTTGAAAAAACGCCCTGCCGATGTGATGACGAACTGCTCGCAAAGGGTCTGATTGGAGCGACCGGCCGCCACGAGTGCGGGCATATCGAATTCGTTTAGACCATCGTTTTTCTGCTGCTTGAGGCGCTGAACGATGCTTTTCGCATGTTCGCAGATGTCAGCAGAAAACTGCTTGGACGAAACGGTAGTGCCCTCCGCAGCGCTACCGCTGCGGATATGCTCGAAAAGCAGCCGGCTAACGCTCAACTCGCCGAACTCCTTGATCTCTTCGGCCTTGAATAGATCGGCCGCAACACCAAAAATGCGCGGGTTGCGCAGACTGCGAACGATACCGGGATCAAGGGCAGCGATCGAGGTTCCCCGTTCTCTCAGTAGTCCGTCCAATTCCGGATCAGTCCATTCGGGAACGTCAATTGTGACGACAGGGCTTACCAGCTTGTCCTTGAGGTTGTCGCAATAGAAAAGCTGTCGGCAGCTAAAGACGTGCCTGCCGCCCAGTTGGGCGACCACCGCGCTCATGGCGTCTAAGAACCGCAACCAGTTGATGCTTACGCGCTGATTGATGCCGTCCATGAAGACAACCAATCGTGGTACAGCAGTGTCGCTGTTGTTTTGCCAGCGCTCGAAGTGTCTCAGCCAGCGCTCCCGAGCCTCGGATTTGCGAATCTCACCCGTTTGGGTAAGGAGTTTCGAGATCAGGAGGTCTTGGCAATATTCGGGCGAAGGCTGGGCGTCGATATCATCGGGGACAATAACGACAGTTAGCGGCCGGATAGGTTGGTGGCTCCAAGCCTGCGCGAAAATCCAGGATTTGCCGTTGCCGTCGGCACCGAGGATGGCAATGACGGCGCCATCCGGTTTGGCGAATACCATATGAGCCACTTTCGTCCTGAGATCTGTTCGGTCGAGCGTGCCCGCAATCGATGCATCTGCAGGGCTGAGGGCTTGGCCGAAGACGCTGCGGGAGCGCGCCTTGTTGGAGAAGGCCGCAGACAGCCAAGCTACGTTGTCCTTTAGCGCAAAAGCTGGTGCCATACTGGGCTGCTGCAAAGTCGCCAAAAGTTCGTCCGACCGCGTCTGGAATTGCGGGTGTGCCCGCACCGCTGCCAATTGACAGGCAAGTTCGGATTCAATGACCGATGTATGCTTGGCGATGAATTTTGCGGACACGGCCGGGGTCATCGCTAGAAGGGCGGCGAGTTCAGCCAAACCCGTTTCCGGCCACGCCAGCACTATTAGCGCTACAGCAAATCGACGTGCGCCCTCCGTCAAGGTGCTGATGTGCTGCGCTGAAATAGGGCAGGTCGCCCCCAGGATGTAGAGCTCGGAGGTACTGGTCTTGTCCGCAGCGATCTCAAAGATCTTGGTATAGATCTTGTCCTTCGGCAAAGGGTCGTCATAGCGCTTGGCCTCGAACACGATAGCGCCACCATCCAGTGCGGACTGACCGTCCTTGCCATGTTGTGAGCCGGCACTCGCCAGCGCAAAACTCCGTTTGGTCAGATCGCCCAAGACAGCAGCCATCAGGCCCTCAAAACCGTCATCACCATCCGGTTTCAGCTTTCGGATGTTTTGGCGGAAATCTTCGATCAGATCGGACATGGTTCGCAAACTTTAGCCTACATCCCTCCAATCCGGAAGTTATTCCATTGGAGAAGTGTGGTTTGCCCTGAACCAGACTCGAGGTTGCACATGAGCCACGCTTGTCGAGTTGCAGTGCTTGGATCTCAAATGGTCACTTTCCGCTTTCTTGACCATCTGCAAAGGGCACTAAGCAGCCACCAACATTAGGTAGCTGACAGTTGGCTCCAGTTAGAATGACCACTTCAAGTCTTCAGCCGACGTTAAGCGGGTTTCCTGCAGCGCCGCGTGATGATCCGCTCAACCTCCTCCTTCAAGCGTTCAGACTGATCGAGTGCATCTGTATCCAGCCTGTCTGTGCTCACAAACTATCTATTGCTGCCGATCAGCCGAGTCACTGTTGAGTCTGGCCTACCAGCCGTGCACTCTTTAGGTCGTAGACCACATCAGTAATGGATCCATCCCGAATGCGCTGAACCGCTTCGTCAATCACGTGGAGTGGCACCAAAAACCACTCCCTTGGTTTGACCGGATGTCCGAAGCGATCTTCGATGGTCAAATCAATCTGTGCTGCGCCGAATAAGCGATGGAAGATGTTTTCCAGCCTTGTGCGATTCAGGTTGTGGAGCTTGTAGGTGGCAACCACCTCTACGTCGGCTAGCAGATATGTGGCATCCTTTTCTGCGCCTGCGATACGAGTCTCCACCTTGCCGCCAGTCACGCTTCTGGACCTCTTGCTGGGGTGGACAATACTGGGCTGGATAGCCGCCTTGATTTGGCGATCGCTTCGGGTAACGGGGGTACCTTCGATGAGGATGGACCATCCCGGCACAATTCCTCGGTCTGAACCGCCTCTATTCGCTACAAAAATTGACGCAAGCCCCTGAACCTCGCACCATGGGCGGGAGCCTTCTCAGGAAACTGCATCCCGCAACATGACAGAACAAGATATTGAAGAAGCCCTCATCCAAAAACTGGGCGATCTGAAGTATACCTTCCGCCCGGAAATCCATGACCGTGCTACTCTGGAAGCCAACTTCCGCCATCATTTCGAAACCCTGAATCACGTCAGCCTCATTGATAGTGAATTTGCCCGGCTGCTGGAGTCCATGGTGACCCCCGATGTGTATGCGGCTTCTCGCATGCTGCGGGAACGCAACCATTTTGAGCGCGATGACGGTACTGCGCTCCACTATACCCTGGTCAACATCAAGGACTGGTGCAAAAACACCTTTGAAGTGATCCATCAGCTGCGCATCAACACCGATTACAGTCATCATCGCTATGACGTGATGCTACTCATCAATGGCGTACCGGTCGTCCAGATCGAACTCAAAACCCTGCATATCAGCCCCCGTCGCGCTATTCAGCAAATCGTCGAGTATAAGAATGATCCCGGTAACGGCTATGCCAAGACCCTGCTCTGTTTCCTGCAACTGTTCATCGTCAGCAACCGCAGTGACACCTGGTATTTCGCCAACAACAACAGCCGCCATTTTGCGTTCAATGCCGAAGAACGGTTTTTACCCCTCTACCAATTCGCCCGGGAAGACAACAGCAAGATCACCCATCTGGATGATTTTGCTGAAGCCTTTCTCGCCAAGTGCACGCTGGGGGAGATGATCAGCCGCTACATGGTGCTGGTCGCGAGCGAACAAAAACTCCTGATGATGCGTCCTTATCAAATCTACGCCGTCAAAGCGATCGTGGATTGTATTCACCAGCATCGCGGTAATGGCTATATCTGGCATACCACCGGCAGTGGCAAGACGCTGACCTCTTTCAAAGCCTCGACACTCCTCAAAGACAACCCCGATATCGACAAATGCCTGTTCGTGGTGGACCGTAAAGACCTCGACCGCCAGACCCGCGAAGAATTCAATCGCTTTCAGGATGGCTGTGTGGAAGCCAATACCCACACCGGCACTCTGGTGCGTCGCCTGCTTTCCGAAAGCTATGCCGACAAGGTCATTGTGACCACCATCCAGAAACTCGGTTTAGCCCTGGATGGTACCCATCGCCACCACTACAAGGAACAACTGGAACCCTTACGGCAGAAGCGCATGGTGTTCATTTTCGATGAATGTCACCGCTCCCAGTTTGGCGAGAACCATCAGGCCATCAAGGAATTCTTCCCCAACGCGCAGCTCTTTGGTTTTACGGGGACACCCATCTTTGAGCAGAACGCCAATTACCAGCAGATTGAGGGAGAACAAGCCTCCTATCGGACCACAGAAGACATCTTCCAGCAGCAGCTCCATGCGTACACCATCACCCACGCCATTGATGACCTCAATGTCCTGCGCTTTCATGTGGACTACTACAAGCCCGAGGGCAGCCATGCCCCGAAACCCGGAGAAGCGTTGGCCAAACGCGCCATTGTCGAAGCCATCCTGTCCAAGCATGACGCGGCTACCGCCGGACGTAAGTTCAATGCCCTGCTGGCGACGGCATCCATTCTGGATGCCATTGAATACCATGCCTTGTTCGAGACCATGCAGGCCGAGAAACAGGCAGAAAACCCCGACTATCATCCCCTGAACATTGCCTGTGTTTTTTCTCCACCGCCGGAAGGGAATCAGGATGTACTACAGATCCAGGAAGACCTCCCCCAGGAAAAAGCTGACAATGCCCAGGACCCGGATCGCAAGAAAGCCGCCTTACAGGCCATTATGGCCGCGTACAATCACCGCTATGGCACGAACCACCGTGTCGAGGAATTCGATCTCTACTATCAGGATGTACAAAAGCGCATCAAGGATCAGCAGTATCCCAATACGGATCTGCCCCATGCCCAGAAAATCGATATCACCATTGTGGTGGATATGCTCCTCACCGGTTTTGATTCCGCCTATCTCAACACCCTCTACGTGGACAAGAATCTCAAGTACCATGGACTGATTCAGGCTTTCTCCCGCACCAATCGGGTGCTCAATGACACCAAGCCCTATGGCAACATCCTGGACTTCCGCCAGCAACAATCTGCCGTAGACACCGCCATCAGTCTGTTCTCCGGACAGTCCGGGGAACAGGCCAAGAAAATCTGGTTGGTTGATAAAGCCCCTGTGGTCATCGAACGCCTGCAAAGCGCCCTGGGACAACTGGATACGTTCCTGCAGTCACAGGGATTACCCGCTGCCCCCGAGGCCGTACCCCAGCTTCAGGGCGATGCGGCGCGCTGTCAGTTCATTCAGTGCTTCAAAGAGGTGCAGCGTTGCAAAACGCAACTGGATCAATACACGGATTTAACGCCCGAAGAGCGTGGCTTCATTGAACAGCTGGTTCCGCCAGAAACCTTGCAAGGCTTTCGGGGGGTGTATCTGGATACGGCACAGCGGTTGCGCGAGCAAAGAGCGCAGAACCGGGAGCAGACCAGTCCTGAAGTCGAGCAGATGGATTTTGAGTTTGTACTCTTTGCCTCGGCCGTGATTGATTACGACTACATCATGACCCTGATCAGTCGTTACACGAACCCCACACCGGGCAAGCAGAAAATGAATCGGGAAGCACTGGTTGGATTGATTTTGTCCGATGCCCAGTTTCTGGAAGATCGGGAAGAGATCACCGCCTACATCGACACCCTGGAAACGGGTAAGGGACTGGATGAATCCGCTATTCGCGAGGGTTTTGAACGCTTCAAGAGGCAGAAGCAACAGCAGCGGATGCAGGAGATCGCCCATGTGCATGGGCTGGATGCACAAGCTCTACAGGACTTCATGGCGCAGACCCTGAACCGCATGATTTTTGATGGCGAGCAACTGAGTGAATTACTGGCGCCTCTGCAGTTAGGGTGGAAAGCCCGTACCCAGAAAGAAACCGCTCTCATGCAGGATTTGATTCCTTTGCTGCATAAACAGGCTCAGGGGCGGGAGATTTCGGGACTGGAGGCTTATGAACAATAATCCGTCCAGGCACTACGCGGCTATCACGCGTCTGGGAACCTGGAGAAGTCCGCCTCCAAGATCGGCTGAACGGCAGCGATTCTGGATCAACTGGAATTGCTGATGACGGGCTCCGTCAGCATAGATCGGGCTATCTCACGCCGTCAT
>JAJYPA010000492.1 GCA_021795795.1 Pseudomonadota bacterium
TTGAAGCCCGGTTATGGGCAGCCGGGTGCCGTTGGGCCGGATGAGCGTGCCAAGACGCGAGGCGTCCTTTGCGGTCGAGATCATGATGGCACCTCGTCCCAGAGCAGAACAGAGCACCACCGTGAGGGGGTATCACCACGCGCGGCTATCCCGACGCGGCCTGGCTCCCGAAACAGAAAGGACCCTCTCGGCGCACACAAGAGTATCCGGCAAAGCAGCAACTCAGAACGGCTCCGTTGCTCCGGGTCCTTCCCTGTGGTTATGAACAGGAGGGTGCGCTCCATCAGAGCACCACCTTCCGCACTGTGCCGGCGCGGGAGACCATGGTCACCAGGTCCACAATGGTTGTGGAGCGATCGAAGAGGAAGGTCAGTACAGCGCCGTCGCGGTAGAGGACAAAGACCTTGGATTGACCTTGCGTAGTAGCCCGCGCATTGTGCGCCGCAACTGCGAATGCCCGCGAATGCGGATGATATGCAATGGATTCTTGCGAGAGTGATGGTGCCATAGCTGACGGTCCCCCAGGTCGCCGCGTCTGGTGTGGGCGGCTGATGAAGCAAGTAAAGCACGCTTCACAACATAAGTCAAGCAGGCTTTCCTATGTCCGCGTTCTGCTGTGGGAACGGTGATTCTTGATAGAGGGGTTGCCGGCGGGTCGGATTGTATATACTGATGAGCAGAGATCGTTACGAGTGCGGTGGGCGCATGGCCATTATTATATCCAATAAAATCAGAGGAAAATTAAAAGAGAAGCAGGTGCCCGCGAAGAGGAGGTAGAGGAGTGCTTTGCGAACTTGGTGGGAGACTTCCTGCGCGACCAAAGGGAAGACCACCGCTCTGATCCGCCCACATTATGGTTTATTACTGAAACGTATATGGGGCGGAAGCTGAAGGTGGCCTTTATTCCCGTTGATGGGGACTTTCATGTTCGCACGGCTTATGAACCGAACGATGAGGAAGTCCGTATATACAGAAAGTATGGAGAGAATCAATGAAACCAAAATCCCATCGACCGATGAGGCGTGGGACAATCGGGAGTTGGGAGCTAATGAGGCATATGTAGGAGTGGTGAAGGCGTCGGATCTCCAGGTAGATGCGGCTGCTGGCACCCAACTCATTTCCATCCGCCTTGGCGTGTCCATGATTGAGGACTTAAAGTTCATCGCCAATATCAATGGTATCGGCTATCAAACCCTCATGAAGCAGGTTCTGGGCCGCTTTGTGGAGTGCGAGAAAAAGGCGATCTGGAACCAGATCGTTTCCAAGCAACTCAAGGTCGAGCCAACTCGGCAGGAGCCGCGTCATCGGAAAGTTGCCGGAACATAGCGCAGGAAATTGACATCCTCACCCGCCTAGAAGGGCGAGGGTGTCAACTTCGCTGCAACCGCCGGTTGAAGCGCCATAGATATCAAGACCCATTTGCATGGTTGGTTTTTCGTCTGGTAAGCTCTTCAATTATTTCTTCATTCTTCCGTTTAGTTTCTTCAAGCTCTCGCATGACTTCATCCTGTTGACTGGACGTCAGGCGGTCGAAGATCCCCAGCATCGCCCGCTGTCTAGGCGTTAGTCCCCGTCCGTCAAACGGCAGCCCATCCGCGCCAGATTCTAATAACGTTGCCGCGTTAGGTGTCCCTAGCTCCTGGAGCATCGCACCCTCTCCCTGCATTACCCAGTCGGGATTGATGCCCAAATTCTTTCGGAGGGCAGTTAAGGCATCCCATGCCGGCTTCGTTCCACCGTTCTCCCACTGGTGGACAGCGGATTTACTCAATCCGCCCGCATGCTTCCCCAGTTCTGCCTGAGTCAATCCCAGTCGCTTTCTGATTTCCTTGACGCGATCGCCGATGTCGTCCATGCGGTCAAGCATACTGGCCGCAAGGAAAAGTGTCCTTGACTACAATGGTGAAGTCTGCTTTACTGTTGATCATGAGCACCATCCGAACAAAACAGGAAGCCATACAAATCTTCGGCGGCAGCATGCGCGCCGTTGGCGATGCGCTTGGGATCAGTCGCCAAGCTGTTTACCAGTGGCCTGAAGAGTTGCCCCAAGACACCTCCGACAGATTGGTCGGTGCGGCAATCCGTCTAAAGCTCTTGCCGCCGGGACTCCCTGACTCCCGGAGACGACGTAATGGTGCCGCCTCCTCCCAGGCCCCAAAGCGTGAAAGGGAATCCGCATGAGCACGCGCTTCGGAATATTTTCTTTCCGTCGCCTCCGCAATGACCAAAGGCGGTCACTGTACCGCATCCGGAGGACGGCATGAACCGCCAAGGCATCGCCCTTACCGACCGGCGGCACAGCCCCTTGACACCCTCCGCCGCGCGGGTCTACGCTCATCCTGTCACCGGGGTTCCGGTGATCGGGTTTGACAGCTCGAACAACAGGCGGACGGCCGCCAGCAGTTTTGCGGCATTTTTTACGTCCGTGGTCCGGCGTTGCTCCTATGGGCGGGCCGGGCGGGGAGCCGCAAGGCTCGCCGGTGCCTGTTGCCGGTCTGTCAACCCGTCCGGTTCCGTCCACCCTTTTGACAGGGGGTTGGCGGTGGTACTGCCGATCAACAGGAGATTGACCATGGACGCCTATTCCCCAGGCGCGTCCGCGCCCTTGCAGGCTGCGAAGCCCGCCGTCTTTCTATTTCACTCCACCGAAGTCCGCACCGTCGACCGTGACGGCCAAGTCTGGTTCGTCGCCGGCGACATCGCCAAGGCGTTAGGTTATCGCGATGCGCTCAACATGACCCGCGTCCTCGATGAGGACGAGGCTGATACTCACATTATGCGTACCAGGTCTGAAGACGGCACTCTCCAGACCCGCGAAGTCACCATCATCTCCGAGTCGGGCCTCTACCATGCCCTCCTCAAATCCCGCAAACCGCAGGCCAAGCCCCTCCGCAAGTGGGTCACCGCAGAAGTCCTGCCCGCCATCCGGCGATCGGGCGGGTATGCGATACCCCAAGACCACACACCCTCCCTCGTGCCGCCCGGCACCAAGCTGCTGCTGACCTTCGAGGCCGATGGCCGTTATCGCGCCGAGCCCGTCGCCGAAGGCGCCATGGTCGTGACCGCTCGGCAGCTCGCCGAGATTGTCAAGGCCAACGGCTACATCCTCGCCAAGCCCGTCGATCAGGAGTTCAAGCTATGAGCGCACTGGATCCCGTTGTCTCCGCCCGTCCCGCCTATCTGTCCACAGGTCCCCGTGAGGAATATCGCGGGGAGCGTCCCGTCTACCGAAGGGACGTAGGGCCACGAGGGGGTGCCGCCCCAGGTGGGGCGCAGGCTTCGATACTGTCGCGGCCGACTATCACCGTCGTCAAGACAGATCAGATCCGCGCAGAAAGCCGCGAACCGGTACCGGCGCTTTCCGCTGAACCATCAGCTGGCGAACCTCCGCAAGACATCGATGAAGCATACAACGGTGGCGGGCAACACCCCCACCACCGCCCTGGCCAAGCCCGTCGTTGATTCGTCATGGCGAAGTTCATTCCGTACCCCGTCACGTCGCACCAACCCATTAGTAGGAGGAACCCATGTCTGCAGCCCTAAAACCATTCATCGCCGGCACATCGGATCTGGAACCGCTGACCCCGCCTGGAACGGACCTCCGCCACGGCGCCGTATTCGAGGTGGACATCGTCAACCTTCTCCACTCGGAATTCATCCACTTGGCCACCAACGAGGAATTGGGCGCGGCCGCCAGGCTGTGTCTGCACAGCCTGTTCCAAGTGCCGACCGGCAGTCTGCCCAATGACGAAATCATTCTGGCCAAACTCGCCGGATGCGATCATCGGGCGAAGGTCTGGCAGCGCGTTCGCACCATGGCGCTCTACGGATGGGCGCTGTGCTCGGACGGGCGACTCTACCACCAGGAGACCGCACGGATGGTCTTCGCCTTCCTCGTGGGGGAAGACACCCGGAAATGGGCGGAGGAAGAGCGCAACGCGGCGCGCGACCGTAGAACCAGAAAAAAACCGCGTGACGGACGAACAGCGAAAGCATCGACTGAAACCGGAGGGCGCCGCCATGCCGTCCATTGACAAGAAATCGGTGGATACCACCTTTTTGCCATTCGTCGCCGGCACGTCGGATCTGGAACCCCTGACCCCGCCGGACACCGACATTCGCGCGGTGCCATGGTTCAAGCTGGACATGCTCAAACTCGGGCATTCGGAATTTCTACAGATCGCCAGCAACGAGGAGTTGGGCGCGGCGGTCAAGCTGTGGATGTTCGCCATCCATCAGGTGCCGGCCGGCAGCCTGCCCAATAACGAGGTCGTCCTGGCGCAGGCCGCCGGCTACGACCACCGCAAAAAGGCTTGGCAGCGCGTGCGCGGTATGGCGCTCTACGGCTGGGCGCTGTGCTCCGACGGGCGCTTGTACCATCAGACCGTGGCCATGACCGTTCTCGACATTCTGCAATCCCTCCAGAGCCGCCAGAGCGGCGGCGACGATGCCATGGAACGGCTCCGGGAGCAAAACCGGCGGCGGCAACAACGGTTCAAGGAAAGACAGCGCGAAAGCCAGAAACAGCGCGTCGGGGACTCCGAAGCGCCGGAAGCGCGGGAAGGCACCCCGCCTTCCGCGGCGCCCGTAACGGCTGCGGTAACGTTACCGATAACGTTACCAAATAAAGAAATAGATAAATATAAAGAAAAAGAAAAACAACAGGATAGTAACGCGCCGGTAACGTTTCAGGAATCACTGCCGGTAACGTTACCAAATGGCGGCTTGCCCACCGCGCCAGAAAGTTTCCAAGCTGGTCAACAAGACTCCGTCCCCACTCGCGAAGGACTGATCTGCAAGCGATTGCGGGAACTCGGCGTCCGCGCCGCGCCGCACATGGTCGTGGTGCAGGAGATGTGCGCCCGATTCACCGATGAGCACATCCTGGCGGCCGCCGAAATGGCTCTGGAGAAAAAAGGCGCGGGCATTCATGTGGCGTACATCGCCGCCATCCTCAAGGACGACGGAAAGCCGGGGAAGAGGAGAACTGGCGGCGTCAGCAAGCAACCTCCGATCGATCCGCCCGGTCGCCAACTGATACCCCCAGTCGCCGTAGGCGGATCTCATTACGTCAAACTGTAGGAGATAACCATGTCGCTTCCGAAGAATTTCAAGAGTACAGAACAGCCCCGTGTTCCCGTCGGAGAGATGGCCAGGGATCTCCTTGCCAAATGGGGATTCGACCCCACCAATGAGGCGATCCTGCCTGACCGCCATCCGCAGTATCGCGAGTGCGCGCGCCATGGCCGCTACCCGATCTCCATGGTGGATGAGCAGGATGTCATCCGCTACCTGTCGCCGGCCTGTCCGGTGTGCGCGGCGGAGCAGGCCTCCCGCCGGCTCATGGAGAGCGCGGCGATCCCAAAGCGTTACATTGACTGCGGCTTCGACAACTACGTGGTCGAGGTCCCGGGTCAGCAGACGGCCCTCGATGTCTGCCGGGACTACGCAGATCATTTCGAGGAGCGGGCCCGCAACGGATCCTGCCTCATCCTCTGCGGGAATCCCGGCACGGGCAAGAACCATCTGGCGTCGGCCATCGCCCGGACAGTGCTGTCCATGGGACATAGCGTGATCTTTGCGACCGCCTACGAAATCATTGCCCGGATTCGCCAGACCTGGCAACGCGGCATCGGCAACAGCACGGAGCTGGAAGTCATTCGCGGTTTTGCCGAAGCGGGCCTGCTCATCATCGACGAGGTTGGGAAAACGTTCGGCAGCGATGGAGAGCGGGTGCATCTCTTCGAGGTGATCGACCACCGCTCCCGCGACCTGAAACCGACCCTCATCCTGTCCAACGAGAGCATTGGGGGCGTGGAGAAATACCTGGGTCCGGCCGCCTTCGACCGACTGTGCCAGAATGGCGGGCTGCTGCTCTTTGACTGGCAGAGCCATCGTCGGGGGAGGGAGTATAAATCCGATGCGTCAGCCTGCCTGCGGGGTGAACTATGAACAGAAATCATGTTTCAATCCACGCCGTTGACGAGGCGAATCTGGAAGAGGTTACGCCTCTCCCAAGAGGAGCATATCCCCCTGAAGGGGGAGGTTTCAACCGGGAAATTTCTGATGAGCAGCGCCTGCTGATAGCTCGTCTCTCAGAAGGTCACCCGATGCTGAACCCTCATCCTGTCCGTTCCGGCTGCGCCCGAAGCGCGACCGGGAACATGGCATTCTACCTGATCGACCTTGGC
>JAJYPA010000059.1 GCA_021795795.1 Pseudomonadota bacterium
TCCTCCCTTTCGCGTGATGGACGCCAGCCTTTTACCCCCACGTACGTGGGGAATACTCTTCCTGCAACTTATTGTTTGTTTTGTGAAAAATCGTGACTGCCAAAACTGCCAATTTCCTTCACCGTTTTTGCCGGTTTCTTTCTCTTAACGGACATCAGCAGAAGTCCGTCAAAATCACTTAAAATATAATCGCAAGACCCACACAATTCTATTGCAAACCCGACACCTCCTTTCCTGACAACAGCCAATGACGCAGTTACCCCGGACGCCCTTACCTGCTGGAAAACAAAAGCGGATGTTCGTGCATCCAATCTTCCCACAAACACCATGGGAGATATCTCCACCAAATAACGTCTCAACCATCCACGCAAGGTTGGTTTCGGGGCGGAAATGCTAACAATTACCCAAGGCATCGTCGAAAATCACATATTTGCAAACGGTGACCAGCCTCTCCAGTATTCTCTCGCGAATAAACAAATCCCGACATGCGCGACGTACCACACCAGAAAGATCGTGTCCCACCAGGTCAGGATTTTCAACAACAACTCGAAACGCAACAGGGACAACCGTGACAAACTTGATCGTATCTGCCAGGTCAAACACCAAAGAACGCTCGCTGCCGGCATGCACAATCCCTATCGCCGGAGACAGTCCAAGAGCCAAAATTACCGCCTCAGAAAGCCCATACAATGTGGATGTCGACTGGCTGATGGCCTGGTTGATCGGATCTGACGATTTTGGGCTGCGCCCGCACCAAATAACACCATGGTCCAACGCCAGCTTGGCGTATGTATTGCGCACCCAAACACCCTCAAGCCCACGCAACTGGTCGATAGAACGCCCTGGCGGAGGATCTTTGCCAATCATAATTTTGTACAGGCGCCGAGCTGCAGCCAATCTAAATGCTGGATCTGACAAAGCCAATGCCTGTTTTTGCATATGCTGGCCTGAAGACCCACCCGGGTTTCCCGCAGAGTAAATGCGTACCCCCTGCTCGCCAGTCCATAATATGAGACACCCCATCCGCGCTAAAGCCGATACGGCACCATGCGTTATTGACGTTCCCGGACCCAACATCAGTACCGCCAAACGTGCTGCAGGGATCGGGGTCGCCAACTCATCATCTTCCGAGATCGATATCATCATCGGCACGCCGTCTTCAACCTCCACCCGGCATCGCTCTGCAAACAAAAAATCCAGACGCCCGGACATGGGTATCTGTTGTTCTGGTAGCGCAGAGCCGTCAGTAAACGACATTACGCCACCAAAAAATTACCGGCAGACGCATCGGACTGATTCAACGGCAACAGCATCACCATACCAAAACCAAAGCCTCGTGCCCTGCCGATTCCCTTCGTCATGACCTCCAGCGCCTGCTCCGCATCCGTCACTGACAACATCCCGGTGACAAGCGTTGTCGCTAATGCACCTTCCCCCCAAGTCATGGGATACCATTCAAGAGGCGACACGGTAATCCCCGGTCGAATAGCAAACCCGCTCATCCGCTGCGTTATCCAGTCCGGCATCTCTTCCGTAGATACTGGTCGCTCACGCTGTCCTGAAAACCGTTTTACGGCATGGACGCGAACCAGAAACCGGCACTCTGCTTGCGGCAACGTATAGCGAGCGGCATTCTTCTTAATGGGGCAATCCCCGATACGGATCACCAATTTCCCGGCAGACCGCTCGAAATGATACTGAAAATCGCGTCCGTCGCGGATCGCATCCTTGCCATGCACCGCACGCCATGCGTCATTATGCCATCCCCGCAAGGTGGTCGAGCGGGTGGGTATCACAAACTCTTGAAAAGAAAATCCTGAATCGTTATCCATTAGGCACACTCCTTTAACCAAGCCATAAATTCGTCACGCCGCATGTAACCATTCGTCGCTGACGCCACTTCAATATCGCAATGCTCACTTTGCCAGTAAGGTGCCTGGAATGGAGCAATGCCCCTGCACACACCCATCGAGGCCGTTTTCTCATTCGTGGAAGCGGCAAACCACTTCCACGGCATATTCCTGGTGGGTTGCCCATTTGGCCAACGCACAGGGAAAGATACGTCACCTATAGGAAATAATTGTGATCGTTCCATGTCGATTTCCCCAATCCCTTGGCTGGATCGTTTGCCGATACCACCAACTGTGGCAAGCAAGTCCGCCACCTGCTCCAGATTGCCGCGGCCAATAAACATCATTTCCGTGGCGCCCAGAACTGGGTAGGCGCTCAGTAAAGGCATCGGCATGTTATCCACTCCGGTCTCATGAGCATCCCCCGGTCTGGCGGACCGCACGAATGGGGCCGACCTGGCTACGGGCGGTAATGGCGACGCGCCTACGCAAAGACCTGCGCTGCCGGCAAAAAAATTGGAAACCTTCTCCAGTGGAATTTCCGACAGGGCTTTCCCGGGCTCCACCCCGCAACGCACCAAAGCCGCCCACAACACCGCATCCAGATGCACGGCGTCGGCCAACATGGGAGCGCTCAAAAAATGTACATCCCAGCAAAACGTTTGACTGTTCATCAAGTTATTCCTCCGCACCCGTTTCGACGATTTTGATGATGGCGTTCAGCCCGGCCATAAACAGGGGGCTCGCCTGCATGACACGGTCCAACAGCGGATACTTGCGTAGCGCGGTGGCGATTTCAGGTTCATCCAACTTCTTCTGATCCCATTGAAGCGGCAACCCTAGCGCTGATGATCGCCACTGATCCGCCACGGCACGCAGAAAAGTCTTCTTCTCCGATCCCATCTGGACGGACAACTCCAACGCTTGCCGGACCAACGATCCAGGGATGGAGATCCAGGCCCCATCTTTGTTCAACCAGCGTAACTGCCCGCTTACCGTTTGCACATAGCTTTTCGCCAAAGCAGCCGCCAGAGCCTGCGAATTTCCTTGCCCCTGAACCACAAAGGCCACATAGGGGGGCTTCACGCGCATCAGGTCGTCCCATTTCGCGGGAAGGGGACGGTAACGCACTTGCCGCAATTCAGGAACATCTGCAACGATCGGACGAATGTGTTCCAGCCGATGGGCGAGAGTCATTTTCTTCATTGGATTCGTAGTTACATATAACAGTGTTTCATCGGTTGTCACGATGGCAAAACTGTATGACCCTCCTTCCCGGAGTGAACCCACGCGTGTTCCAATATCCCCAAAAAATGGGGATTGACGGTAAAACGTGAAACAACGGTTACACACCGCCTGATGTTCATTCGGGGCATCATCACGACGCTGCCCATGTTCATCGGATGCCCCGCAGGCATCGCAACTGGCGACTCGCGCGGTGTACCACTTATCCTTCGGATTTGCCGGGGCGTGACGCTCCAGCAAGCGTCCCAAGTGCTCATAAACGAAATCAGCGGCGGTAGTCATGATACCTCCTGGACTTTCTTACCTTTTTTATTCAATGACCCGTCTTTCGAAGCCGCGCGCCGGCGATCAGATTCCCCCAGAATGAGCGATAGCACAGAGCTTTTGACGACCGGGACTTCCCCTTCGCAGCCACCAGGGGCACCTTCAGGACCCGTCTGCGCATCATCTGGAATCCCACGAAACACCTCTTGATCCATCGCGGTTTCCGGGCGCCAGCGCATAAGCAAGTCATAAAACGGTCGACCTTTTTTATCGTCCGGTGAGAACCGCGGATCACCAACCCACAAAGTTCCGCAATCATTAAAACCGCGAATCAGACGTCCTACTCCCTGAATGAATATCCGCAGACTTTTGGTATTGTGTGCGTCATAAAGAATATTCATGGCGGTCGACAGATCAATCTTCTTTGGGATCACCAAATCTTTCTCACCTTCATCAATCCGCTCCATACAACGCCGGATGTAATCTGTATTTGCGATTACCATATTGGTTGCGCGCTGCCTGTCCATTATGTCATTTGCAGGGATAATAGGCAGGCGTGGGATCACCAATTCTGTCATCCAGACTTTTCCATCCGGATTCCGCACTTCGATACCCTCCCATGCGCCGGGAGAAAGAATGACACGGGTTTCATGCGACCGGGAGGCCCTGCGCAAAAAAGCGTCCAAACGCTCGCCGGATTCCTTATTTTGCGACACTACTGAATTCATGCCAAGAGCTTGAGTCAGCAGGGGAACCAGTTCCGGATGATCATTGTAGCTTCGGGTCAAAACGAGCACCCGCCTGTCCTGTCCGGCAGCGGCAACGATCATGCCGGCCGTATGCTCAACCCATTCACGGTTATAGGCACCACCGCTCCTGGGGATAAAAGGGTTTGGAATATCAACCGGTGTGACACGCAACGACAGACGCCCAAAATTCCTTGGGGCAGGGAACTTCACGGGTTGTTGCTCACCATAGTTTTTTTCGGAAAATCCGAATTCGCCACGAACCGAACTGAAAGTGGAATCATTCGCCTTCACCGACAATGTTGCCGACGTCAACACCCAGGCGCCAACGCAGCCCCGCAACCGCCATCCATACGTCTGCAAGGGGTCTGAGGCGCTCTGCGCCAGTCCACCCTCTTCGCGCAAGGGCGACCAGGAAAGATAACGCACCCATGTGGCTGAGACCCCGTCCCCGGGTTCTACCTCATCGATCAATGTGGTCTGTTTCGTGTATATGTCTGCGTTTACCGATTTCGCAATCGATTGTTCCCATTGCGCCAGTTTTTTCAGCCAAACCTCCAGACCATCCCGCATATGCGGGATATCTTTGCCGCCGGTGACCGCTTCCTGCAATATTTTCAATACCGCAGATCCATGCCTTTTCACTTTTAGCATAGACCCATATAACGCCAACAAATCTTCTCCAACAGGAAGATTCATAGTTTTTATGGATTTTCCCCCACGGCACCCGTCCAATACCTTTCGGAATCCTTCTAATTCTTTAAGAAAGGATTTGAACGGATGGATGCTGGATTTCGCCAGACTTTCCTGCGTCATCGCATGCAGCAACCGGGAGGCAAGCCGTTCTCCATCAATCGGGCGGAATTTGCGCTCGTTCAACGATTCCGCTGCGTCGGCCAGTCGGTCAGCCTCATCGGACACCGCCACGTCCACGGTTCCAAACGTAAATTCAGGCGCCTTTCCGTGTAAAAGTAGGGAGTGATGCGTAGTGACAATCAGTGTGGCGTCCCGTGAATCCTCGCAATCCTGATCATAAAATATCTGATCGCTTTCCGGATCACCTGCGCGCAGTGCTGTTTCCGCCCGCATGGACACAAGATCTCCGTCAGGACTCAGGATGATCGGCGGTTCCTCGCCGTATTGTTCACGATACGCAATAAATAGCCCGCCTGATGCGGCCCATTGGAAAAACTGCTCGTCGGACGCGTTCAGCACGATTTTTTCACTGATACACCACGCCCGCATTCTGGCTGCACGGCTGGGGGAAACATAGTTTCCGCGCCCCATTTTTTGCGCCAGTTTCGGGCGCGTGCCGACGATTTCCTTCGCATAGTCGAGAGCCACCCTCATATCATTACCGTTGTGGACCTGACGCAACAATGACAGGGAGTACGTCGATATGACCACCCTTTTCCCCGTTGCGGCGAGCAGTGCCGCCACAACCGCATACGCCAGCGTTTTGCCGGTGCCGGTCGGTGACTGCAGTGCCCCCATGGACGCACTGGCGATGGTTTTCTTGGAGCCATCATCATTTTTTACTTCTCGTGATTTGGCGGCAGAGGACATTGCCCTGGCGAACGCTATCGCCAGGTCGTGCTGCACCTCATTATATTGATACCCATCAATATGCTCTTGTCCATACCCTGCTGCACGGAAAAAATCGTGAACTGCTTTCAGAATGTCCATGAATAACTCCTGCTCAGTTAGTCTATCGCGCATCCAAACTGGCAAAATCGAAATCCGCAAAGCCGGTATTCGCCTGAACCCAGAACTGTTCCAATGCGCTCTGGAAAATCCCTGTCGCCTGAAACGACAGGTCGTCGCGAATGGATATCTGCGACTCTCCGTGATTCAGTTCCACCGCGTACTGGCCACATCCGGAGGACTTGTGCCCGCCCAGCCAGGGTTCAGACGACAGACGTTCAAAAGCCGCAACCAATAACGGCAAGAGGAAAGGATCGTTCGGTGTAAACAGGCTCAGCCGCCAGTCCAGTGGGGTCCCGCCAATAAACTCTTCCCACCCTTCCACAAGGGAAGCAACAGACAGATCAGCCCCCTTTGCCGTTTTGTTTTCTTCGGCCGCCTGGGCTTTCTTGTCAGCCCGCTCCTGCTTGGCCAAACCATTCAGGTGCGTCAAATATTCATCAAAGGATGGTAAAGCTGCAATATCCTGAGATTCCGGCTCTTTCCGGGCGATATAGGCTCTACGCGCCACGTTGTTTTGGGGATCATTAAGATTGAACTTATATCCATACGCATTGCCGACGGAAAGCTTGGTTTGCAACTTCCACAGTCCGAAAAGTGAGACGAAAGGATTTCTGGCGCGTAACGCCTGTTCTTCTTTCCAACTCAGAGCGGCACCCAGTTTTCGCTCACCGGCACCGTTGTAAAGCGCCAGAGCCATATCCGGCGGCAATGGTTTCCCGGCTTCCTGCAACACGTCACGAACCACGCGGAAAGCCGCCACACGTATCGCGTGCCGCAAGGTGCTGCTGGGAATATAGGGCCGCCCACCATTGCCCTGTGACGGTAAATAGTGCGTCTCGCCATCGGTTTTTGGGCTGACGGTCAGCGGATCAACCGCAATCAGGTGCCCGGTTATGATAATCGGACGCTGTAAATTGTGCTGGTACATATGGATAACCTCCTCAAGGGTAAATGAACAATAGCCAAGTGACAGGTAAAAATGCTACGCCAGATGCAAAGACAAAAAAGCGGCAAGAAACGCAAAATAGTGGCGATTACAATGCAGAAAAAATTGATCTGACCGGATGGTAACCATCACATACACGCCTTTTGCGACATTATTGCGCCCGTAAAAACCAATCAAAACATACAGGCTCCTAAATTCACTGATTTTCGCGAACGCCAGGTGGACCCATCCGGACCAGTTGATACTTGGCTAAAGGGGAACTCCGTGTCTGGCTATCAGAATGTCCAGCAATACTCCGCCCAAAACCGCAGGCTTGGGGGTGTTCACGACGGGCTTTGGTTTTACCAGCCTGCGCACAGGGAATGCGCGGCGCCAGCGGACGGGATGATGCTTTAGCCAGATTCGCATTCGGCCCCGACAGGTGGACTCCGGGATCAAATTGATCCCGGAGACCTGCCCGTAGATGGCCAACCACCGAAAACATGGCGCAAAGGCAGGAAAAAACCGCGTTTTTACTGGATTCACCGTAGGCGAACCATGAAAAAATGATCATGCTCGTCGAATCAACCGCGTAGCTTGCCGCGGTGGAGGTACAACATGGGAAACAGCGCATTCATCCGGTTCATCCGAACCGGCCAGGCCATGCCACTGGAAGTCGTGACCGCCACGGCGGAGGACCGTGAACACTTTTTGAAGCCGTTCACGGGATCGGCCACCGTGGAGTGCCTGTGCGTGGATCCGCCGGTCCCCATGACGGTCGCCCATCGGCGTGTCGGCACGGAGACCTGGTATCTGTGCCCATCCTCCGCGACGGAAAAACACCGCCATGCGGAATGGTGCCCACTGCATATCGGGATTGGCAATGACGCCGCCGACAGTCTGGACGCCCCGCCCGCAGTGACCGTCGAAGACGACCGGACGATCATCCGCGGCGGGTTCACCAGAACCTGGGCAGAGGCTAAACCGGGCACGGCGTCATGGGCAGAACGGCTAGAAACAGAACACTCGAAGGCGTCCGCCAGGGGCGGCCTTACCGTCATGCTCTGGGCACTCTGGTCTCAATCGGAACTCAATGTCTGGAAGCCCGCGTTTCACGGAAAGCGGTTCTATGGATCGATTCGAGGAAGACTGCTCTCCGGCGCCCGAAAAATCGCCGTGGAAAGTGGCCGCTCCACCTGGAGTCTCGCCAACGACCTACTCATACCGCCGCCATGGTCCGCCAAGGATCAAGCCCAGAAAGCCGCCTGTGCGCAGTTCGAGACTCTGCTGCGATCCAGGCTGTCCAATCACCAGGTCCTGTTCCTCGCCGGTCAATTCCGCAAGATCGAAGAAGCCGACGCGGAAGGGGGGCGCATGCTCTATCTCGCACACTTCAGGCAGGGGCTGTGGCTGCCGGCAGGTCTTGCCCACCGGCTGGAAAAGGCCACCGGCCAATGGGCGGGCGGATTGACCGGTGAGGAAGGCGAGCACCGTTTCGTCCTGGCGCGGGTCCGCGCGAAAAAAGGCTCTATCGCAAAAGGCGCCATGCCGGACATGGAGTGTCTCGACATCGCCATGGAGCGGTTTTCAAAGGAATGGATACCGCTGGATTCCGAACACGAACGGCGCGTTTGCGATCTGCTAGTGACGGAAGGACGGGAATTCGTGAAACCATTCACCCAGGCCAACCGCAAGGACTGGATATCCGGGCTGTGCAACAAGCTGGGCGTGACGCCGGACTTCGTGCTGTCGGACCGCAAGCCTGCGGCATTCATGGAGGTGCTCGGCATGATGAATGATCCAGCTTATCGCGCCCGGACGGCGGAGAAAATGGCTATATACCAAAAGACGGGGCGCCCGGTGTGGACCTGGGACGTGCTGTGCGAAGACCGGATTCCGGAGTTGCCTTAACGTGCCAAAAAACATCCAAACCGTTACGCACGAGTTGGATCTGCGCAAACTTCCTCCGCTGACCCCAAACCAGAAAGCGGAACTGGAAATGTTGCGGCAATCCGGCGATGAAGGAATCGACTACAGCGATATCCATGGCCTGTGTGACCAGGGTTTCCGAATCAGGTCCGTGCGCCTCAAAACCGTGTTCAACCGGCGTTCAGACCTGAGAACATAATGCCAAAACCAAGCCCCAACATCCTCGACTACTGGCTGTCCGTCGAATATTTCCAGCTACAACCCGTCCCGAAAGTCGAACCCAACAAAAGCCACAGTCCGGTTTTCGATCTGAACATTAGCCCGCGCATTCCCCTTCCTGGGCCGTAGGCCAGGAGGGGGTCAAGCGGGCTGCTGGACCTTGCGCGGTTTTTCCTTGGTCCCCTGGCTCTCCACATAACGCCGTACGGTCTCAAAAGTAGCACCGCCGACGTTGCCCACGTAATAAGCCCGATGCCAGAAATAAGGTTTCCAGTAGAACGGTTTTAGGTGCTCGGCAAAGCGGTTCCTGGCCCGTCTGGCACTGGCGGTTTTCAGGTTGTTGATCAGCGTCGAAATGTTGAGTGCTGGGTGGATTTCCACCAATAGATGCACATGATCGGCTTCGCCACCGAACTCCAACAGGGTGCATCGCCACCCTTCCAGTATTTCTGCAAAGGCTTCGCGCAGGTATTCCAGCAGTTCTGGCGTCAGCGTCTTTCGCCGGTATTTAGTCACGAACACGATAAGCAGCTTGAGCGAATATACTGCGTGAGATGATGATTTATTTGCTTGATTCTCCATGCGCCTAAGCGTAGCATGGAACCATGCAAATACAAACCGGCTTCGGATTCCGCTGTTATCCAACGCCTGCACAGGCGCAAATCCTGCTGCGATGGATCGGCTGCCAACGGTTCATCTACAACGCCAAAGTGACGGAAGACCGGTATTACCGGAAATTCGCCGGGAAGGCGTTGGGCCTGCCAGAGCAATACCCGCCGGTGGACCAGCAATACAGTAGGTATATCCACCCCGATCTCACGCCCTGGCTCAAGGAAGTGCCGTCCCAGGTACTGCGCAACGGCGCGGTGCGCTGGCGGCAGGCGTATGCCCGATACTTTCAGGGGCTGGGCGGCCGCCCGGTGATCCGAAAGAAAATCGGACGACAGGCCGTGTGGCTCACCTCTGAACTGTTCGCCTTCACGCCCATCGTGGACACGCAAACCGGCGAGATTCTGGGTAACAGGTTGACGGTAGGCAACAGAAAGTTCGCTGTTGGTGACATCCTGTTCAACGCGCACAAGGATTACCGCATCCCGAACTCGATTCGTATCGGCGTAGAGGCTGGGCAGTGGTTCCTGTCTTTCAGCAATGATGGCAACATGCAAGTGCCAGACGAGGCTGAAACCGTGGAATGGCTGCGGAAGTTCTCCGAGGAAGAATTGCTGGCCAGGACCTTCGGCGGCGATCGCGGCGTGAAAATCCCTCTGGCGGGCAATCATGGAGAAACCTTCGACTTCGAGCCTGTCCAGAAAGATCGCATGGCGAAGAAAGTGTGCCAAACCAAACGCTATCAGCGGCAGATGGCGCGGCAACGCACGCAGGCGACCAAGGAGAAACGGCCGCTCGGCGCGAACTATCGCAAGACCAAAAAGCGCCTCGCCAAGGCACACCAGTACGGCAAGAACGTCCGGGAGGATTTCGCCCACAAGACCAGTCGGGCCATTGTGCGTAATCACGAAAATTTGCTGATGGTCTACGAAGACCTGAACGTCGATGGGATGACGAAGAAGCCCCGTGCCAAGAAGGACGAAAACGGTAACTGGGCCAGGAATCAGGCGACGGCCAAGGCGGGCCTCAACAAAAAGATCCTCGCAGCGGCATGGGGAAAAACGGTCAGTTTCACCAAATACAAGGCCGTCAAGGCCGGTAAACTCTGTATCAAGGTCAACCCTTATCAAACCTCGCAGGAATGTGCCGTGTGCGGACACATCCACCCTGACAACCGGGTTTCGCAATCCGAGTTTGTCTGCCAAGCCTGCGGGCATCAGGATAATGCCGATCACAACGCGGGGCGGGTGATCGCCCGGCGGGGTGTGCGGTTGCTGCTTTCCGGCGGTTATAAGCCCAAGGAAGTCAAGCGCTGCGGAATTTTTCGGCGAAAAGCAGACGAGGAAATAGGGCCGGTGCGGTCCAAATTCACGCCTGGGGAGTCCATCGTAAGTCGTGAGGCTGGAAACAGTCTGGCGCAGGGGACGGAATACCCTCAATCAGAGGGAAGGAATCAGGAATTTCTTTTCGTGAGGGAAGAAACCCCCGCTACAACCGCATAAGCGGTTTAGCGGCGGGAGAGTTCATCAGAACGCAATACAAGGTGCCGGCACAAAAGCCTGAGCATGCGATCAGCCTGTGATAGCCTTGCGCATGACTAGTAAATCACCTAAGATACTGAATAGTAGCGATTGCCACCAGAGGCATTATCTGGAACCATCGCCGCTCCAACCACCGTACCGGGCATCTGGCATTGCGCCATCCCGGACGGGGGATGTGCGCGGAGGAAACTAAAAGTGAGCATGGAAGCCGTGCTTTTCGATACAATGTCATTCGTTGACACCTTGCGTTACGAGGGCAAGATGCCTGAAACCCAGGCTAAGGCCATCGCTAAGGCTGTGGGTATTGCTCTCCACCAGGGCGTGGCTACACACGATGATATCACCGATGTCAAAACATTGATCGGTGCCGTTGACGCGCGCGTAACCATCCTGGAAACCAAGATGGACGCTGGATTTACGAACCTGGAAACAAAGATGAATGCAGGCCTATCAGGCCTGGAAACAAAGATGAACGCGGGTCTGTCAGACCTGGAAACAAAGATGAACGCGGGTCTGTCAGACCTGGAAACAAAGATGAACGCCGGGCTGTCAGACCTGGAAACAAAGATGAACGCCGGGCTGTCAGACCTGGAAACAAAGATGAACGCCGGGCTGTCAAGTCTCGAAACCAAAATGAACGGGCAAAGGACTAGCCTGGAAGCCAAAATAGATGGGCAGAAGACTAGCCTGGAAGCCAAGATAACCACTGGGCTATCAGGCCTGGAAGCCAAAATGGATGGGCAAAAAACCAGCTTGGAAGCTAAATTAAAAATCCAGCAAATCTGGATCTACATCATCGTATGGCTTACCGCCTTGACCAATCCAGTCGCTATGCATCTCTACCAGGCGCTGGGATTGCTCAAATAATTACAGACTCAATAACAGGTGAGCCGCTGATAACTCAGCGGCTTTTTTCTGCCAACATCTGGCATGGCTTCGGGATTAAATTGATCCCGGTTGGCGCCAAACCTAATGAGTCACTCCGTCCGCCCGCTCGAGCAGCGGCACCACCCGCTGCAGCCAATCGTAATCCCGCGGCAACTGGAACAGCCGCAACGCATGCCCGGACTGGATGTCGTCCTTCACGCTGCCGAATCCACGCTCCATAAAGTCCATCTCCGCCAGGCGCTCATCATCCGTTTCTTGCGCGATCCGGTTCAATCGTCCCTGGCTCTCGGCGTCGTCATCTCCAATGAAGAAGCACTGCCCCGGCTTCCCGCGCCGCCCTACCCGCCCGCGCAACTGGACAAGGCTTGCCACACCCATGCGGTCGGCATTGGCGACGACAATGGTATCCACCCCGTCGATATCCACCCCTACCTCAACAATGGTCGTAGACAGCAGTACCGGGCTTTCCCCGCTGGCGAAGCGGCTCAGAATCTCCTGCTTCTCCGTCTCGGACAATTGCCCATGCAACACGCCCACCTTGTCCTTGAAGCCTGCGCGCCAGTACGGCATGGCCTTGTCGAGGTCCACACCGCGACGGATCTGACTTTCCCGAAACAGTTGCGCCGAGTCCACTATGCCGGAACGGCACAGCCGCAAGATCTGATCTGTGGACCGCACCACCGTTTTGCCATCCACCTGGTGAACGAAGTGATGCTGATCCAGGGCGAACAGCCGGTTGTTCTGTGTAGGGTCCATGCCCCAGACAGGGAACCCGAACAGCCCGCCGGGCGCATTGTTGGCCCACCACTTCGCAGAGTTGAACGCCTTGTTCAGCCGCAAAAACCGAACCCGCGCCGCCTCCGGAAAGCTCTGCGCCGCCACCAGCGCCTGCCGGTGGTCAATCGGGTTGTCGACTCGAACCACCTGATCCTCGCCGAAATCCGGGGAATGAATGAATACGGTCTCCCCAAGAGGGGCAAGCGCCTCATGGGCAATGCTGCCATACACCAGAATGGCCTTGCCGCCGGCTTCCACGGTGTCCCGCACGGCATGCACGGCCTCACGGGATTTCGACTTCTCCAGGGCGATACACTCCACCTGGCGGCCCATGGGATTGGATTCCAGCCGCAGTATCTGCATGCCGCCAAACCGGATTGCCGCGATGGTGCCGGGAATGGGGGTGGCTGACATCAGTATGCGGTTCACCGACGCCGGGACATTTTTGGTGTCCGCGCCGAAGCGGTGTTCTTCGTCAAACACCACCAGACCGACACGGTCCCATGGCGTATTCGGCCCAACCATCCCGTGCGTGCCCACCACCACCCCCCGCTCCGGCCAGTCGAACTTCTTGCCGCTCTGCCCACGCACGATGAACACATCCAGATGCTTGGCCATTTCCTGTAACCGCTCCTGCAACTGGTCCGCCAGAATGGTGGTGGGCGCCACCAGAACAGCCACCCTCTTCCCTTCCATGCCACCCATGGCCTGAGCCAATGCCGCGAGGTAGGCCACAGCGGACTTGCCAGACCCAACCCCACCCTGGATCAGGATATTGGCGGGATCGGTGGATGCCAACGCCTCGCGAATGGCCGCCTCCGCCGCCAACTGCGACGGCGACAAAGTGAATGGGAATATCGACCGCAGCAGCGCCGCGCGGACATCCGACAGCACCGCCTGGTCCCCTTTGGCGGAAGGCGCCGCCTTCACTTTCTGCGCGGCGATACTTTCTCCCAACTCGAATACGCGCAACGTGTCCACGGCATCCGCGACGGCATCCAGGTCTGAAGGGGTGTGCATCCGGTGAAACGCCTCCCACAACGTCGGCAAATCCATCGATTCAGGCAAACGCCACAATGGCTTGGGGAAAAGATTATATAGTTGTTCCTCGGTCACGGATCTCGTCACGGATTGCACCGCCTGCCAAACGCGCGCGCTGCCATATTTCCCAATTTTTCGGTATATGGGCACCAAACGCCCCATATCCTGCGAAGACAAAAGCGCCGGTTGCGACAAATAGCACAGCCCATGAAACCATTTGGGTTTCCCCTGGAACACGAAGCGCGCGCCAATCTTGATCAGTTGTTTGTGATACGGTGTCATGGCGAAAAAAGAGGCCCGGAACTGCGCGTTTTCAGCATCCCTGCAATGCGCGGTCCAGGTCATGCGATGGCCGCGTCCCGGACGTTCCTCGATACGCTCGATAATCCCGGAAATGTGCGCCAACTCATTTTCCACAGCATCCGCAACTACAATGGACTGTCGCCGGTCTTCATAACGCAATGGCACGCAAAAAACCACTTCACGCAGCGTGGTGAAAATCCCGTTGCATGCGTCCGGCATGAAATAATGCGGAACGGGTGTATCGCTGGATCCGCCGTCTCGCTCCCATAAAGTGGTTTGTTGGAATGGTTCACCATGGCCTTCCGTGGTTAGCACAGCTTCCATCAGTATTCCCCGTAAAACGGAAATGCAGGGGAAATATAGCACAACAAAATATTTCGTCAAATCATCTGGATGATTTGCGCAATTTCTCAAAATCTGTGGGTAAGGCAACAAAATTTCTGAGAATCACGTACCGCCGACTTTGTGCAAACGCTCATCCACGGTTACGGGATCGTACAATCTTATGCCGGGGACTACCGAGTCCACGCCATTGAAAGTGATGATGCCCCCGGCGTCGTTGACTGTTTCGATTCGCTTTGGCGAAACTGAAATAACACGGAGCACCGGCCAGTCCCAAGCGTACCGCACTAAATCACCTGGTTGTATCTCCCGCAGTCTCCGGATAACCATTGTATCAATCTGCTGATTTAACTCACGTGTGGAAATCCTGCTCGGGATGCGCGACAGGGCACGTTGGTATCTGGAAAATGGTTGCATGACAAACTCCATATGAAAGAATTTCTCATCATTTTGCCATGAAGTTCTTGCTGGCCCTGCTTTTTCGTGTTGAATTTGTGGTTATCTGTTGTTATGTGGTCAATCACCACACCCTGAAGAGCGAGTTTTTTCGCGCAAATTGATGAATTTTCTCCGGTGTCGTCTATGCCACCGCTGAAACATGCGCGCGTTGTTTCGCCGTTTCTTTTGCATTTTTCTCGGTCCCATCGAACATTTCCCGGCACCACAGATAGCCCCAGGCACCGAACCACCAGAATGCCGCGGCGAATCCCGTCATGAGTGCGAAACCCGCCACCCGGAGGTCCGTCCCCTGTAATGGAAGTTGCCGCAGTATGGGCATCAGGAACGCACAGGCCAGCAGTCCGCCCGTGAACACCGTATAGGTTAGCCGCATATTCAGCACGGTAGCTTTAAAGCCGGTGTCATAGTGCATCACCGGCTGATTGCCCACACTCATGGTGAGGAAGATCATCGGGATCGCACCCGGCAGGAAGATGCCCAGGGTGAGCATGGTTCCCGCCCGGATCGTGCCGTGGCGCAGCCAGCCGGGCAACTGGAAATAGGCGGGATTGGGTTTAATGGTTCCGGCGCCATGGGTGGCGGCACTGTAAAGACTGAAGATGAGGGCAAACACTATCCCGAGTATCAGCATGATGAGAAAAATGTCGCGCGACAGGTGCGCCAGGTCGCGGGCGGTCTGGCGAAAGAAGGTCCATGTCGCGGTCCACGGGTTGCCGCTGTCCTGGTCCACGGCGCGCAGGCTGGCGAAGAGTAGCCCCACCATGAACACGGTGATCGGCACGTTCAGCGCGAGGGGTTGAGGGACGAAGGCATTGACCAGGGCGAACAGTGTCATGACGCCGATGGTAATCCCCGGTGCCCGCCGGAACAGTTCAACGGATTGCCGGGTCCAGCGCTTGGCCCATCCGGGGGCTACGGTTTTTGGTCCGATTCGCATCGCAAATATCCTTTTTCCGCTCTACTCTCAAATTCCACAAGCCAATTTGAACATTAGCCCGATCAGCATGACGAAAAGCGCCATGCCCAGGGGCTGCGGGACAAACAAAATGGTCAGGACACTACAGATTAACAAAGCCCCCAGAACAAAGATTTCGACTTTCGGTGCTATTTTCAACATCAAATCCCCCTCCGTATGATTTCCGCCATCGCCTGCAGTTCTTTCAGCCGCGCACACCATGCGTCCACCGGGTGCTCTGGCGTATCGCGCATGCGCCGCACGAAACTGGGCCACTCCAGATCCGCGCGCAGCAGAAAGAACCGCGCCTTGCGTAAAACCTCGATATCATGCTGGACGCGGGCGGCCTGCAAATTGGCGGACAGAGACACCAGCGCCCTTGGATAATCCCAAGCCATCTGCAGCGCGCCTTGCCGTTGTCGCTTGGCACGCGGATCCCCATCCTTGCACCGATTGGCCCGAGACTCCGTTTCGCGCAACAGGTCGCTACTGGACCGTGCCAGCGACTCGGCGACCTTGTTCGCTTGACCGAAAAGCAGATTCACCTCTTTTTTTCTGTTCGTGGGGTTCTCCTTCTCGCGGAGAGCCTTGTATAGGATGCCTGGATTGACACCAGCGGGCGTGGGTTGCCCGACCGGCAGAGTGTGTGCAAAGGCCCTTTCGGCATCTAGGTTATGGTGGCTCAGCGTGTGAGTCACCAGAAGCTCAGCGCTGTCGCAGGCAGCAAGGCTGTTGTTCTGTGGCGTGTCTTCCGGGAATATCTGTTGTTCTGGTTGCTCCTTCTCTTGCAGTTTTCGGGCAAGCAAAGACAGATCAGCAGACTGCAGTCGCTCAAAAATTGACGGTTTGCCGGCAGACGTCCGCAATTCAGGCATCGGCCATCTCCTTCTCAATAACCAGCGGCTGCATCCATTCCTTTGACTTTGCCCATGCCTTTTCAGGCACGTAAACCGATGCGGTATCCTGTACCTTATGCGCCACCATCATGAATTCCCGGCCATGGGATCCGGAGAGGAAATCGAATATCCAGTGCTGCCCAAGCAATCGGCCGGATGCCAGCAACCGGCGCCGCAGACCGCTACCTGCGTTAGCAGAAAGCAATACTGAGAAGAGGGCCAGCAAAACCTCCGCATATTCGTCACGCATGCCTTCACCATGAGCAATGCGTAAATAATCCACATAAACCGTCAACCGCATGGGACGGCATTCCATTTCACGCCGTAAATGCGCCATGACTGATTCGATTTTCCAGTGATCCACCACGGCGGCCGAGTCGTCTAACCAGGATTCGCCGCAAAGAACACCGAAGATATTGGCCTCATGGCGTGTGACTGTACTATCGTAATCTTTCCCGCTGGTGGCCATTACCAACATGAAATTGCCTACCGGCCGCAAGTCTGCATAATGACTGCCGTCCGCTCCCGCTACAGTCGCCGCTTTCCCTGAAGCAATCCTTCCCGCGTCATTCCGGTTCCGTTTCCAAAGGTCCACCTTGCGCTGCCCCGGCGTTTTCTCGGCATCCACCACCTTTTGGGCAATACTGATAATCCGACTTTCTTCCACATCAACAGCCTCGGCTATCCCGATCAGATCGAAATTGCTAGGATCCCGCATGAGTCCAAACACCGCCATGTCCTGCAGGAATCCCTGATCCACCCCCCGGTCAATCAGCCTGCGCATCATCCGGTAGAACGCATCGAAGTCCATGGCTTTAGCAGCGCAATCCAGGTACTTGCGAGCGACTTCGTTTCCTAGACCAGTACCATTATTGCCAATCCACCATTCGTAGATCTGCATGGCATCGTGCCATTTGCCGTAGGTCCAGTACACGTCCGCCTCGCCCAGCAAATCCTCGTCAGCCAGATGGTCTACTTCCTGCTTAGAAACAGTGGTTGGCGTCTGTGTCCTGCTGACGTGGGGATGCTCGGGTTCCCTCTGAACCGCATAGCGATCCTTGGCACCATTACCAACCGTTAGCCCAAAAAGTTGCAAGGTTTCTGTTCCTGTTTAACTACCAGAAAGGCATCCTCAACGGCATAAGCGATCTGCCGATCAGGGCCTTCCGTAAATGACATGTTGGCTCTTCCTCTGTGCGGATTGCGTATCCACGCGATGATCCGCTCGGTATTTACGCGCTCAGCACGCAACCGCAGATTTTCCGCTTCCAAATTCTGTATGATTCGCGCCAGATCGCTTATGGATTCGTGATTACCTTTTCCCATCGAAGGGACCCCTATTGCGATCCGGCGGCATCCGCGGGAGTGCGCGGCGAGCGAAAAATCGTACGATTATCGCAACGGCACCAACAAACACCACTTCGAAGAGGGAATATCTAAACACCAAAGTAGACATCCACTCCGCCATCCAGGCCAGGCCCAGCATCAGCAGAACTGCTGGGACTGCGCGAATGACGACGGTCGCCACACGGGTAATCATGCGCAACCGTCCTGCAGTTGCCTGCTCTGTATTAACGACCATAGCGGCGATAGTAGCGTTTCCGGACGGTTGCCCATGGTTTCGATACGCAGATCAGGTGCAATGGGCGGTTCGTACGGGCTGTCGATACCGGTGAAATCGGAAATCGTGCCTGCCCGAGCGCGTGCATAGAGCCCCTTGGGGTCGCGGCGCTCGCATTCTTCCATAGGTGCGTCTACAAACACCTCAAAAAACTCCCCTGGAGCAAAAAGGCTGCGGGCAAACTCTCTGCCCGCACAATATGGGGAGATGCAAGACACCAGCACGATCAAGCCCGCGTCCACCATCAGCCGGGCCACCTCCGCGACGCGGCGAACATTCTCTGCTCGGTCAACTTCGCTGAAACCAAGGTCACGATTCAGTCCGCAGCGCACGTCGTCGCCGTCCAAAACGTGGGTAAAAAATCCCTTGGCGCGCAGGCGGGTTTCCAGCAAATAGGCCAGTGTGGTTTTGCCGCACCCTGAAAGTCCAGTGAACCATACGCAATAGTTACTGGTCATCAACTTCTCCCCTTACATAATCTGGCGAGGTGTGTTTTCCGTACAGACTCGGAAACACCTGTAGGAACAATTCTTTTGCGACACAAAATGCTAGCACGGCAATGGCCAGAAGCAGCGTGAGAATAATTGCCAGCACGCATAAAACTATGACCACAACCCGCTCTAGTGCTACCATGATGATCCGCCAGCATTGGAATACCCGGAAGCGTGCCAATAGTGCTTCCAGTGATGCCAATGGGATCCGTCAGTATATCCCTCTGCGGCTTGGTTGCCCGTCGAGCGGAACGATGCAGCAGCATTCCAATCTTTCTGAAACTGACTTTTCAACACGGCGAGATCAGATCCCTTCAGGATAACCCCCATTTCCCTATTCTCGTTCAGTGAACTGCTTGAAAAATTGACGGAGCCCACGAAGCCATACTGACCCCCGCTGATCGCCTTGGCGTGCAAATAAACTGGCTTCTTGGGGAGTAACCGGATATGAACCCCATGTTTTGCCAGCCAGTCCGCATTGCGCTTGTCCGTGCCACTGATGCTGGACGGCAAAATCATCCATGCCTGCCCACCCTTGTCCGCGATCACCTGCAATATCTGTCGGTCATTGCCGCATTCCTCTGACTCGATATACACCGGCCCAGGCTGCCGAATCACCGCCGCAAGCCCAGCCTCGCTTCCGGGTGACAGCACCAATATCTGATGCGGCATATTACCCGCCTGCCGATGGTGCCAGTCCGCGGAAAACACCGTGCGCGCCGCCCGCACAATCTGCGGATTGCTGGTGACATCCAGGTATTCACGGTTCCGGTGGAATGCGGACCAGTCGAAATTCGCGGAGCCGATCTCGCAGGTGCTTTGCGTGCACAAATATTTCGCGTGGTAAAAAGAATAGCGGTGTGCTGAACGGCTCATCTCGAAACGGTTTGGCGCCCATTGTACAGCCGCGCCCGTTGCCTTCGCCCGCTGCCATTCCCGAAAGATCATGGCGGGTTTCATGTGATAGGGGCGCTGGTCAAGAATAATCCGGACGTTTACGCCGCGAGCATGCGCGGCACGCAATGCATCCAGCATTTTCCCAGAAGAGAGGTAATAGACACCGAGATCAATGGAATGGCGCGCACCATCGATGACTCGAACAATGGGCGCAACGCCGGCATATGGCTCAACATATAACATCTAAAACCCTCCCCCCACAGGCAATGCGCGCATGAACTGCGTCACCCAGACCCATGCGTCGCCAAGGACAACATCGACCCACCCGATAACCTGAGAAGAAACACCCGGCGCATAGCGAGAAAGAACAGCGAGCACCAAAACGGCGCCAGCCACCATGAAAGCAATGTGCAACGCTTCCCGCAAAAGAAAAAACGCAATCCCAATCACAACGACAACCGTGATGATCGTTCCTAAGTTTCCTGAAAACATATTCCGCCGCTCCAAAGATCTGTCGTAAGACATCTAAACCAGTGTTGCATATCGGCATGCTCATCCGGCTCTTTCTGTGTTACGAATGCGCCGCTGCCGGTTTAGACTTTGTTGTCGGCATTCTTCGTCGTATATAGTCCGCCAGCGCCCCTATCCTGGTAATGCAGTACAGATCGCTGTCATCTATTTCCACATCGAAGTGCGCCTCCAGTTCCATAACGAGTTCCACCAGTTGCAGATCGGACAACTTGAGATCCACCAAAACGCAGGTCTCTGCCGTTGCCTCGTTCAACTGATCCGCACCATATTTGTCTTTCAATAACCGGGTAATCTTGCCGCGCACATCGCACATCGTGTTCTTTTCCTTACAGGTCGATATAGAAATTCCGGTAATCTGGACTTCGCAAGGTGTTGCCTGGGTCACCGCACGGATTGCTGACGACCAAAGTGCCCCCTATCTTGTAGTGAACTGGTCTGGGCGCCAGTCCATGCACCCAAACATCCGGCCGGTAATGGGCCACCAACCCCTCCAAATCAGAAGCCTGCTCATGGCGCCTGGTACCAGCTTTGCCGCGTGTCTCGACACTTTTGAAACTGGGCGCATGGTGCGTCACCACCAGAGTTTTCCCGTTGAATGGGGCCGACAGATTTTCTTCCAGCCAGGCGACCTGCTCCTGATGCGCGGCGGTGATCTCCCGAGTCTCCAGTGCGCGGCCATTCTTTCCGATGATGTCCGGTAGAAAACCGGCAAACTGGGAGTACCCAGGCTCTTTCTCGCCCGGCAATCTGGACCAGAGCGTGCAACTCAATACCCGCAAGTCCAAAGAAGGAATGCGCAAATAGTACATGCCGCACTTTCCGGCCATGACCGCCTTACCGGGCATGTTCAGCATGTTGGGATAGAGCGCATCCAACTCGGGCAGCGAAAACCCGGTGTGTTCACGAACCCCAGGCACGACGATCACCGCCAGCTTGGGGCGGTCAGCCGCCAGATCGCTGAGCCAATATCTGAGTTGGCTCAGACTTCCGGACAGTCCTCCAGCGAGCAGAAGCACCTTCGTTTCCGGGCGTATGTCGTTCTGGCAAAACGGGGTTTCTTTGCCGGCTTGTTGCCACACATCAAGATGGAGATCAGAGACGATTTGAATCCGCATTATCAATTTTAACCCCGGCTAGTCGTTGCGCTGTCGGCGAAGCGCCTGCAGCAAATGACGCCGCTCGGCGACGATACGCTCAAGCCGGGTTGCGAGTCGCGTAAGACTATTGGCTGCCGGGTCCCCATCGGGCAACTTTCGCACCTGGACTCGCGCACGAAGCAGCAGGCCAAACGGGTTGGAAATTGGGGTTGCAGGACTTTGACTTTCTAATGACTGCGACATAGGCAAACTTCTTCTCCTGAAAGGTGCTGCTAGGTTACCACTCAGGAAAATTGTATCAGGGCGTATAAAGTCGAATTATTTTTTGGTAATGCGAATGCTACCTCAGATGCTTATAGCGTATGATTAGAACGTAAATCCACGCCCTCCTGACTCGGCTCGGAGGGATGTGCCGCAACAATCCGCGCAAGAGCCGATTCCACAGGCGCGGGACCGATCCGAAATTTTCGGGGCGGGTAGCTTGGACCTCCTGTGCCCGATTCCGGGATCAAATTGATCCCGAAGCCTTCCGCTTCACCCCACGTTTCCATAATGGACGACACCCGGAATATCGAAACGCTTGCCCCGCGAGCTCTCCGGTATTCCCTACCTTTGTGGTTCATCAAAGGCGACTACCGGCAGCGTTATCACCGGGAATTCTCAAAGGCCAAACGGTCTTTCTTCCCCAGCGGGGCACACCACCCCGTCATGGGGTTTGTGTGCCCTCTTTTTTTAGGAGATACACCATGTACCACGTAATTATCAACCGGTTCGCCCCGATGTCCTTTTCTTGGAATGGCACCACTACGGTGCCAGGACAAGAAGCGAAATTCCATACCGTTGAGGCCGCCCAAAAGGCGGTTGATTGGTATCGTGAGTTTCCCGGAAACGAAAGCGCCACAATGGAAATTGTGGAACGCTGAATTATGCCTGTATAGGATCTTTCCCTCTCGGGGCACACCACCCCATGATGTTTAAAGGTAGAGAATACCACGGACACTCACTATAGATGCTTCGGCATTCCAAGCCTATCAAAGGCTAAACTATTAGCTCTGCGGAACGCCTTGAGAAAGGTGTTCCTGTTTTTTAAGTGATTTCGCATATCCATTCCAGCCAAGGCAAATATACGCATATACTCTGGCTCAGCCCGTTTCGTGATCCTAATGTTCCCGGTATCCGGGTCCTGTATTAGGTTCTCAGAAACCGTCCGCAAAGAGAAGCTGCCAAGCACTTTCTCCATGTTCGCCAGCAAATCCGCAGATTGCTCATCGGAAAATCCGCACTCGTGTAGTATTTCCTGCATTCCGTTCATCTGTCCAAACTCCAGCAATAACCCACAAAAGTAAGTATACCACAGCATCTACACAGGCAGTTGCTTTGGTATTCCATGCTTAGTTTCGGCGACGATCTTCTCGTATTTATTGACGCGGCCACCAGATCTTCTGGTGCGGCTGTCAGGCATTTTAAAGAATTCAGAATACCACAGCGCCCGACTGGACGCTTCGGTATTCCAAGCCCCGGCATATAAGCCATGCCAGTGATCAGATTTCCAAAACGCCACCCCGAGCGCATCGGGGCATACCTTCCCTCTGGGGCACTTCCGCCCCACTGGGCCGTGGTGCGCCTCTTTTTATTAAGGAGATACATCATGGACGTAAATGAAGCTAAAAGACAGAAGGGTCTAAAATATATGGCGCTAAAGATGGCTTTTGAGTCACCTAACGAAACGATTAATGCCATATACCACTCCGGAATGCCAGAAGAGGAAATCAAAGAACTTCAGTACATCATCAATGCGGCACGCAGAGCCCCAGGATATGATCCAGAAAAGGACGTCATTAAAAAGATGAACATCATCTAATCTGGAACTTCAATATTGTCAATGTGAGGAAGATTCGGATTGAGTGATCTGGCAGTCTCATAGATTCTTTCAAGAATGTCGTATCTTCCGGCATCTGCTATCACTTCAACCGACTTGGCAAGGGCAATACCCAATGCTTTATCCTGAAAAACCTTTCTGGAACTTGTCCCGCCAATCTCGACGAATATTCGTTCGATTTTGGCATTGAGAATGGTTTTTCCATTGTGATTTAGCATAAAACCTCCTTGGCTATGTCATTATCGGTAGCAATCACCGATATTCCTAATTCGTTTCTGCGGCGCATTTGTGTGAGCAAATGATCCGCTTCTTCGGGGCGATCATCCAAGATCGCCAGTAACGCCCGCTTATCAAGCGCATTAACGTCTTTACGATGACGTAACTGTCGTGCGACTTCCTGGAACTCAAAAATCGGTTTCATCAACTATCTCCAGTGCGGCTGACAACCTTATGTTATCACATGAGAACCTTGTCGCCAGCATTTGCGATTTTCGCGGACCATCAAACGCCTATTCCCATAAGGAGTAACCATGCAAAAAGAAACCATCCGGGGCGCGCTACCGCGCCTCAAACCCCGCTTCGGCGTATTGCCGGGGCGGATCGAGCGCGACCGTACCAAGTACACGCGTAAATCAAAACATAAGGAGTACAACCCATGAACGACTGGAAACCACAATACCACGAGACTGTGTATTGCATCGTCAACGGCACGATCAAAGAAGAAATCGTAGCCTCTGGCCTGAGCATGAGTAATGCCCTGCGCCTCCTGAGCAAAGGACTTCTGTTCCCAACCATTGATGATGCGAAGGAATATCTCCGCAAAACCCACGAGATGGAAGAACAGGAGCGTTATCTGTGAGCACCACCAACGGTATTCGATCCACACCAATCTACGAGGTGTACCATGTCTGAAGTGATTCTAGTACGAGGTATCTGGGGCGCTGGTATTCCAGATGATTTTGGTGTCGTTATCGGCACACAAACGGAAGCACCCGGCAAGGGCTATACCCGTGTACGCTGGATGACCCGTGGAAATGTTGTCGACTTGTTTGCTCACGTTAAAACGTCCGCCATACCTCCCCACTCAAACATCGGGGTCTGGCGCCTCCACCCTGGCGACAACTACTACGACATGGCCCTGCAATTACTGTTGGACGGCCACGACGGTAATGAAGAGGTTGACAGAAACCCGGTCTACCACGGCAAGCCGCTGGTAGATGTTCTCACCGAACTCAAACGCCGCGGACTGACACAGGCCGACGTTCTCAGCATATACGGCGTGCCGCGCGACGAAAACCCTTATGCGTCATTCATCCAGAACCGATTGGCCAATGATAACGATATGGAACTGGATGATAACGTCCTGCTTTCGGAAACCGATGGCGGCTGCTGGGTGTCGTGCTGGTGTTATGTCGAGGACGAGGCAATCGGGATAAACCGGCTTGCTCTCACCCTGATTGTGGACCTCGATGAACGCGGCATCTTCCAGGCGCATGTCGAGGATCATATGGGTGACTCGATCTTTGAATTCAGCAACGAAAACGAAGACGGCAGCCCCATTGAGGATGGCGTATGGTTGATCCGTGACGGTTATATGCGTCACGGGCGAGACACCTATGGCCTTCTTAACTATCTGCGTGAAATCGGCATCGCCACTAAGGAAAACACGCTGACCGTAACAGGCTAACTGATCGGTTCCTCTAACCGCTACAGGAGATTTCTAAATGAAAGGGAAGAACGATTTGCACCGACCTTATCGGTTGATGCCTGACCAGAAGCTATCGGTAAATACCAACCCGAGGACTCTTGATGGACTGTATGAAGGGGCCTTGGCATTCCATCAAGACCCGTCCCATATAAAGCGGATGTACCCGTGGGCTGACCGTTTTGTCTGCGGACTGCCCCTGGCGCCGTGGCAGCGTCCCGTGGTCTGGGATGACAATATGCAAAGCCGCTTTATCGACGCGTTGTGGGCTTGCGTGGACACGGGCTCCTACATGGTGAATGCATGGGTTGAGTTCACTGGTCGCGGTCTTGAGATGTGCTATCTATCGGATATCGTGATTGATGGCCAGCAACGCCTGACCAGTATCGATCGGTATTTCAATAATGAAATACCGGCAACTGCTATAGACGGCAAAAAATTGCTGTTCTCCGAAATTACCGAGATAGACTGCCGGTTTTTCAAAAGCCGAATATTCCCACGGGCCAGCATTGAGACGAATGATGAACTGATTTTGCGTGAAGCGTATGACATGCGCGCCTTTGGAGGCGTGCGGCATACAGAAGATCAGCGGGCGGCACCAACTGGTGAAGGAGACTGTTTGTGATAGACGAAGCTAACAAATCAAAGCCGTGCAGTCGCCACATGTCCATTGCCGATGATATGGGTGACAACGAGGCATCCATACGATGCCAGTTGCCCCGTGGACACAAAGGGCCGCATCAAGAGCAGTACACCAGTTGCTCACATGGGACGGTCACCATCACCTTTGAATAGGACCATGTGCCGCCCGTGGACTTCGCCCGTATCGCGCACATGATCCCCAAAGGGGAAACGTGCGTCTCCAAAGACGGCACAAAATGCCCGTTTTATGCATTGCTGGGTATGGATGAAGAATATCAGAACGTCTTCTGCTACCTGCATGGCGAGCACAATATCGTCTATAACGACGAGTTCCGCAAAGACTGGAACTGTCTGGACGCTACGAATTAATTACCCACCACCATGGCGAAATTCCTGGTGGCACATTCCACGCACATCCACAGGAGAACTAAACCATGACTACCATGGATCAGTTGTGCCAGGCAAAAACGCTCCCCGTACTGCTTCTCGACGATAAGGGGCGTGTAGTCATCTCGCAAAACGGTCACCCAATCAACCGGTTCGTGGGCATCGCATTCGATTACGTGTGCCGTGCCTTCGTGCTGGTGGATATGG
>JAJYPA010000493.1 GCA_021795795.1 Pseudomonadota bacterium
GCCCTGGCATAATTTCTTCGATATCGCCTTGCCCGAGCAGTTGCATGGCTTGCGAGCGATGCAGATTGACGGTATAGCGCTGCAGTTTGCGCATGAGCCAGCGCTGCGGGCCTTCTTTGCGCAAGGTGGCCAGCCACTTATTGATGCTGTCATCCTGTCCGTCACTACCGAGGTAACGCACAATAATGGGTGCGCTATCCTCGTCTTCGATGAGGCGGAATTTTTCAGCAGCACTACGGAAATTAACGGCCAGTTCGTGCCCATCCAAGGTATTTCCGGCCATACACAGCTCGTCGCAAATGCGCTTTTTATCGAGTTCGCAGGCGTGATACAGGTGCTGGAAATAGCTGGCGAAGTGTTCTCGCGCCAGCGGCTGCCCGGTGACGTTATATAGAACATTACGACAGGCATCCTCACCACGACGCAACAATCCCGGCGGAGCAGGCTTGGGAGGCACAAAAACGACCACCTCGCCTTTCCCAGCTAACCGCCCTTCGCGATTGCAACGGCCTGCCGCCTGGGCAATGGAATCCAACCCGGCCAGAGCGCGATAGACCACAGGAAAATCCACGTCCACACCCGCTTCGACCAATTGCGTACTCACCACGCGCGTGGGGATGCCTGCCTGTAACCGCATCTTGATATCCGCAATGACCTGCGAACGATGTGCACCACACATCAGCGCAGATAAATGCAGCGTGCCTTGGTCGTACTTCTGCATCTGCACCCACAACGCGTGAGCGTCCTTACGGGTGTTGACAATAGCGAGCGCGGAATCGTGTTTGGCGATATCGCCCGCAAGCGTCGGCCAGTCGGTACTGGCGTGCCAATCGGGAGGTAAGCGCACATGGACACGCTCCAATGCAGCGTAGAGGGCGTCAGGATCATCCATGAGTTCCCGCACATCTTCCAGACCACGCAGATTTTTGCTCGCATCAAAGTATTCGCGGGTACTCAAAGCAGGTTGGGTGGCAGTGGACAGAACGACACTCACACCGTAATGCTGCGTCAGCAGGTTAAGCACGTCGAGCATGGGTTGCAGGAATTCCGGCGGTAACAATTGCGCTTCGTCGAGAATGACGACGCTGTCCACCAGATTGTGCAATTTGCGGCAGCGCGAGGTGCGCGCGGCAAATAGGGACTCAAAGAACTGCACATTGGTAGTGACAATAATGGGTGCGTCCCAGTTTTCACAAGCCAGGCGCGAAGCGTGGTTTTCCCGCTCGGGATCAGACTCGGCGTTGCTGTGATGTTCGATTACCGCCTCGCCGAAAATGCTGCGGAAAGTGTCAGCGGTCTGCTCAATAATGCTGGTGTAGGGGATGACGTGAATCACTCGACACTTGCCGTGAATGCGCGCATGTTCCAGCCCGAAGGCCATGCCTGAAAGCGTTTTTCCGCCACCGGTGGGAACCGTGAGGGAGAACAAACCGGGAGTCAGTGCGGCCTTTTCGCGGCACTGGCGCAGTATATCGGCGCGCAACGTGTTGACAGTGGTAGGTGCTGCGCTGGTGACGAGTTGGGCCATGTGGGCGTCAAACAGTGTCGTGAGTTCAGACAGTGCGGGCCATTGATTACGCCGCGCAAATTTGTCCGGATCCATGTAACGCTCGGTATCCAGGAAGTCTGCATCGACCAGGGCTGAAAACAACATACGTACCCAGAGCGCGAAGCCATTTTTGCCGCCGGGAATGGTGCGCAAATCCGGTTTGAAATCACCCGTATCGAGCAATGCCGCAGGCGGGTTCGACTCCAGAGACTCCGCCAACTCTGCACGGCCGTCCATGCTGGCAAGGCGTACCTCCAAACCACCGAACCAATCTGCCAGTCCGGCGTGATGTCCGGCAATAATATACGCCAACACGCGCCCGGTGTTGCCGAAGCGTTCCATCGCCAGCATGGCCCCCGCAGTCGAATGCGGAGCCTTACCGCCCACTTCACCCTTTATATGCGCATCCGCTTCAAAGCCGCTGGCCTGACGGATATATTGCTGAAAGCGCGGACGGTATTTGCCAAGATCGTGCCAACGTCCGGCCAGCTGCGCCCAGTTACTGCCAAATTGTTCCGCAAATGCCGCTGCGAGAGTGCCAACGCTACTCAAATGCTCTAACAGATCATGCGGTTCTCGCCATGAACCATCAGGATTTTTTACGGCATGTGCGATGCTACTGTTTATGACCATGAGCTTTTATTTTCAAATTAGCCAGATCACCACCAAATTATCTTCTGTGGCAACGCTTGAGCCCATGACGCGGACTTTCTGGCAACTCAATCTCCATTTTGGCAATGTTCTTGTGAACTTCTCGTTGCGGACACTTGGGCCAACTGTAGCCCAGTGTGGGGTCTCAGTAAATGAGTGGACAGGTGGTCAGGTGGTTGTTAGCCCCAAGCGTTTGAAGAGTCGCTGGGACGCCTCGGTTATGCACTATTTTGCGCCGTGGACGTCAGCCAGTTCTCGGCCATAACACCGGGATACTTGGCGAAGTCCTTCATGTTGTTGGTCACGACCGTCACGCCAAGCGCCACCGCATGAGTGGCAATGAGCTTGTCCAGGGCATCCTTCTTGTTCTCGCGGGTCGCCTGCCGGATCAGGCCATAGGCAACACTAGCCGGCGCATCAAAAGCGACTACCGGGATATCTTCGACCAGCGCAGCCAGATTGGCCCGTTCGCGCTCCGGATCAGCCGAAACGACAACACCATACTCCAATTCAGCGTAGGTGATGGCTGACATCACCACTTCACCCACATAGCACTGAGCGAAATGCCGGGCGACTTCCTCCGGCTGATGCTTCATCAAGTAAATGCACATATTGGTGTCGAGCATGTAGCGCGGCATTACAGGGTGTCCCTTTCGGCTTGTTCCTGGCCGCCACGGCATTCGACTATGAATCCGGGTAGAACTAAGCGAACTTGGCCAGAACGCTGGAAAGCGAGCGGCGGGCGGGTCGAATCCGGGTTACGTCGATCTTTGTGACATAATTTTGTCATAAAACTGTCGCACTGTTGTAACATTAGCGCGTTACGATATCGCTCCGATACCGAGGTATAGAACTCTACGGAATATCCTCTGTGCAGAGCGCATATGGCTGATATTTATAGAGATTGATATGAAGCACAAGGTATTTGTGAACAACACTCCGTTAATCATTCTGGAGTGTGATGTCACTGTTTCATAATGTTTTCAACGGAAGATATATGATCGCTATCACAACGCCTTTCGCGTTACTGCACTGCCCTTGTGCCATCGGGCACTGCGGGCACAAAGATACCGTCCGTTGTTGATACCGACGGGGAAACTGCGCGCACAAGCTGGTTCGCCTGGTGGCATGGCAAAGCAGGTAGTATTAGTTGTCATGAATGCGCCGTATCTTGTTCATCTGCCAATTGGAGAGAGTTATGATTTTAAATAAAAAGTTGAGATTTAACGTCTTGATGACGCTAATCTCTGGTGCCGTTTTTTTGACCATCAGTCAGGACGTTTTCGCAGACGACGCAGTTCATGACAGCGGCTCTGTGAATATCGGTTCTGTCAACGCCTCCGCAAGCAGTGAGACGTACTCCAGCGCAGCGAAAAAACTGAAGAAGAAAAATCTTCAGGTTATCGGCGAAACAGTAAAAGTTATCAGCAAGCAGGAAATTGCTGCAGCGAGTCCGGCGGGCGGCGCGGCAGCGGCTCTGGCGTTCGCACCTGGAGTGAATGTTTCTTCTTATGGTGGTACTGGTGCCAGCAAAGCATCTATCAGCATTAATGGGGTAAAAACCGGCTGGGCGGGATTTTCTGGCGGCAATTTCGATAACGGCAGCATTGGTGTAACCTTTGATGGCATTCCCATGGTGAATCCTGGTAATGGTCTTTGGCAGGCCGACCTGGTGCCACAAAACTCCTTGATCTTTGCGATTTCCGCCACAAGTGGGCCTGGTAGTGTGGTTGATCAGTGGTATAACAATATCGGTGGTTCCATCAATTTCGTACCGATCGACCCATCCAAAAAGTTCAGCGTGAAGATTGCCCAGACATACGGTAGCTTCGATACGCTGAATAGTACCTTTATCCTGCAAACGGGTGACCTTGACGGTTGGGATACCGTATTGGCGGGTGGTCTGGGTGAAGCCAACAGCTATATAACGTCTCCTGATGGATTCAAGTCTCCAAGCAACAATTATGCGTATTATCTCAAAACCAGAAAACATTTCAGTGATGGAACGATTCTGTCGCTGGGCGCTTATGCCGCGCGATCCGCCGCCTATCGTCCCTTGCCTACGCCGGTGAATCCCATTCCGGGCGTCACCATCAACGGCTATCAGCAGCCTGGCGCGCTATTCAGTCAAAGTACGACTGGTTTTTATACGACGCTACCCTATAACGTCAATAACAAGAGTGATACAAACCAGATCGCGATGTTTTATGGCAAGCTTGTTGATCCGCTCAGTCACTCCGTCACGTTACACAATTACGCTTACTATGTTGAGGGTACGCGCGTTCACTCAACAGCACTACATGATTATGTTCCCGGCAGCGAATCCGGTGAGGAGTGGAACAATCCACGCAGTTACTGGTTGGGCGATAAGTTGTGGCTGGGTATTCATTTGCCCTACAATCATGTAAATTTCGGTGGATATCTGCAAACCAGCCGCTATCAATCACAAGAAGATCTGTTCAACAGTAATCTCGGTTTTATCAACGCACCCGCTCCCACTACCTTGACCGGCTCCAGGGCCGTGCCGAACGGACCATATTTTAGCGATATCTTCCACCAACTGAACGCCGCGGTTTTTCTGCGTGATACCATCCAGCCCATCGCTACTCTACGGATTACACCGTCACTACGCTACATAAACTACTCCACTGATTTCACACCCAATGATCAGACCGCCTTCCCCTTGTCATATCAACTGAATCAGGGGGGCGCAGCGTCCGTTTATCCGGCGGCGAGCACCACTTTTACACGTCTGGCCCCTTCCATCTCCATAAATTGGCACCCAATTTCGTGGTTGGCCGCATACGCCTCCTACGAGCGTGCCTACCGTCAGCCAGAAAATGGGGGAGGAACTGGTCCCTATGTGGCGCTTCCGGCCTCCCAGGTCAATCTGGAGAAAGTAGGGTACTATCAAGCCGGTCTGAAGATGTTATGGACACACGTAGGCATTCTGAATGACACTTACCTCAACACCAGCGTATTTCACGCCAACTTCAGTCATGAATTGCTGCCTACCGCCTTGTCGAGTTTCGGTTCTTTGTTGGCAAAAGGTTATTCTGTGTACAACGGAGTCAACATCGCTGCGGGAACTAACATGGGCTATCACATTCACGCCTTCATGAACGCGTCTTTCCTGCACGCCTATTTCCGCAGCTTCACTAATAGTTCTGGTACATTCTATGATGTTCCAGTAGCCTATGTTCCTAATAAGACCTTCAACTTCGGACTGGCTGGAAAATATATCGTGAGTGGGGTACTGCTGAAACCATCTGCTTCGTTTCAGTTTAATGGTGCGCAGCATATGTATGATAACAGCACGAACATTACTAGCCAGCAGAAAATACCTGCTTACGGCCTCATTAATCTGGGCATGGATGTACGTATCCCAATGCGCCGATTTGATCCAGATCTACATTATGTCGACCTGAACGCACAAATCATGAATCTGTTTGATCGGCGATATAACGGTTTCGAATATGTCTCTGCTGGCGGAGCGTATGGATCTGGGGGTTACACAAACCCCACCTCTGTCGGAGCAGGCTCAGTCTTGGCATATCCCGGCGCAGGTCGCGCATTTTACATCACGGCAAGCGCAAAATTCTAGGCATCCTATTGTTTTGATGGTTGATATACCCAGCATGTATGCTCGCTGAGCATCTTGCTGGTCTAGAAAGTTATGCACAAAATCTGTGGATGACCTTGTTGTAATCTATTGCAGGTCATGGAAATGGCGCATGCTTTTGCCTTGCCCACAGGGTAGGCTTTCTCACGGAACAACTCACCAGTTCAAAGCATACACCAAGCCCGTTCTCACGGGCTTGGGTTGGGGGGCCTGTCTGACACCCCAGGACTCCACGAAAACCAGGGGGGTGTGGCTACGTTGGCGATAGGAAAGCCTCCCGTCGCTTTGGATCCGGACCGGCATACCCGCCGCCGACAGGA
>JAJYPA010000494.1 GCA_021795795.1 Pseudomonadota bacterium
CATGGTCGTGATGCCGATCGGCTGGCCGCCGCGCCGCCCTGATTTGGGATAGTACGGTTCAATCACCGCTTCGAACTGTGGCCACGGCACGCACGCTTGCATCTGCTCAAGAAACAACTCCTTGCGCGTCTTTTTCTTCTTCGACGCAAAGCTCAGCGAGGCAAAACTTGTCTGTTTCATCGATCCGGCACCTAACACGATGGTTTCACGCTAGTTTATCTGATTTGGGGGGATTCAATCAGAGGTTCCCTTGGAGCCTTCCTGCATCTCAATCGGCGGCGGGAAATCGCCACCCTTTAGGCGAAAAACATCGTCTCATTCGTTGCTGCGGTGCAAATTCGTTGTTTCACCCTCTGGCTGCGTATCTCGTGAATCACTCAATCCCAAGGTAAATATCCACATCCCGGCTTAACCAGCCTAATGTGGCGGACTGGAATGCAGCGGTATCGGCTTCGTCCCAGATGACACACAACATGGCTTCTTCTCGCGTCAGCAGTTCGTTGCGGACCAGTTTGTCGTTGGCTGCGGCACAGGCCTGAGGGTCGGCGTTGTGTTGTGCGAATACGTTCATGGCAGCTTTGATGCCGTCTTCGAACTCGTCTTCATCGGTCAGGTGCGCATCTTTGCCTAGCAGGGTGAGGGTGATCAACATGTCATGCTCCCATGTGTTACTAAATCCAGGTTCTGGTTACCGACTATCCGACCTGTTCCGGTTCGCAAATGAACAGCTTCGGTTGATTCTCGCGATACACGCGCAACCACATCAGGGTGGCGGGGGCCAGCGAGGTGACTGCGAACCAGAGTACTTCGTCAGCCTCCTGACCCGCCAGCGCCAACTGCTTTCTGGTCGCTTCCCAACCGGCCCAGTCCGGCTCCGCCAGTATGTTTCGAGTTTGCTGCGGCAATCGGACAGCCAGATCGCAGATGACGAGCACCTGCCGCTCAACGACCACGCGCGTCACCCGCGACCGGAGGAACTCGGGTTTCTCCAACCCTTCGGTCAGGATCATCACGGCTTCACCGGCTTCCTCAATCTGCGCTAACAGGTCGGCTTTGTTCACCTTGGCTTCTCCACGTATGACCGCTTGAGTCAAGCGGAATAAATTGGATGGCAACAATCCCTGCCGATGTCTAATTGAATAAATAGGGCGGTTGTTTCGCCATCCTCCACCTGAATAAAGCAATCGACATGCCAAGGGAAGGATTCGTGGCGGAACTGGCTCGCCTGTGTCTCGGTGGGATTTATTCCCGTGAATTTGTCTGAAAGGCGACATTAAGTGACGTGCAATTTCGGACAATTCTTCCAGTCAGAATCCATCCCGCTTGCAGCCCCAGGGGTGCGAACCGGGGACAAGCGCAGCCTTGATTCCGGCCTTCTGAACCGCTTCCAGCGTTTTGTAGAGTGTGGCTTCATGCGCGAGCACGGGACCCTTCATCACCGCGACATAACGGGCGGGCAGATCGACCTCGCAAACATACCCGCCACCGGGATCCTCCACGCTGCGCAGGTTGCCGTCCCAATCAATAAAAAATCCACTCATCGCTAAATCCTCGCTTAGCTGTTTTGCCCGGTGTGGGTGTTGACCCTCTGTGCAATAGCAAGGTTTATGCCTCCGATATCGTTGCTGAAAACGTCCGTTGTCATTACTTGGCAACCAACAATCCGATAGTCATCGACTAGAATTGCATTCGTCTTGCTACACCACCGGGAGCCCATGATGAAAGCAGTTGGTTATCGCGAATCACTACCGATTTCGGAAGAAAACGCGCTTATTGATTTCGAACTACCCGATCCTCAGCCCGGCGGGCGGGATCTTCTGGTGGCCGTGAAGGCCGTCTCAGTCAATCCGGTGGATACCAAGGTGCGGCGCAATACGCCGCCTGCCGAAGGTGAAACCAAGGTGTTGGGCTGGGATGCCAGCGGCGTGGTTCAGTCCGTCGGGCCGGAGGTGACACTATTCAAACCGGGTGATGAGGTGTGGTACGCCGGATCGATCGCCCGCCCCGGCACCAACGCAGAATTGCATCTGGTGGATGAGCGCATCCTGGGCTACAAACCCAAGTCGTTGAGCCACGCCGAAGCCGCCGCCCTGCCCCTGACGAGCATTACCGCATGGGAGATGCTGTTCGATCGTTTGGGTGTGCTGCCCGGCAAATCGCCGACGAATCAATCGTTGCTGATCATCGGTGCGGCCGGTGGCGTGGGTTCAATCCTGGTTCAACTGGCGCGACGCCTCACCGGCCTGACGGTGATCGGCACGGCATCACGCCCGGAAACCACCGAATGGGTGCGCTCGCTCGGCGCGCACCATGTGATCGATCACAGCAAGCCGCTGGCCGAAGAGCTGCGCAAGACGGGGTTGTCGAACGTGACGCACGTCGCCAGCCTGACCCAGACGGGCAAGCACTTCGCCGACATCGTGGAAGCACTGGCGCCGCAAGGCAAACTGGCTTTAATCGACGATCCGGACCCCGCCGAACTCAACGTCCTGCTGCTCAAACGCAAGAGCATTTCGCTGCACTGGGAGCTGATGTTCACCCGTGCGCTGTTCGACACACCAGACATCCTGGCGCAGCATCGACTGCTGTGTGAAGTCGCCGATCTGGTCGATGCCGGGCTTATCCGAACTACGGCCAACCAGAATCTCGGCCCGATCAACGCGGGTAATCTCAAACGGGCGCACGCCCTGATCGAAAGCGGTACGACGCGTGGAAAGATTGTTCTGGAAGGCTTCGACTGATCCGGAAAAAAATCCATGAAGAAACTCAGGGAAAATCAACGAGGAAAAACAGAATGAACATCGGTTTGGCGCTGGGTAGTGGCTCAGCACGGGGCTGGGCGCACATCGGGGTGATCCACGAACTCGCCGCCATGGGCATCGAACCGCGGATCATCTGCGGGTCGTCGATCGGCGCGCTGGTGGGGGCTGCCTATGTTTCCGGCAATCTCGATGAACTCGAACAGTGGGTCTGTTCCCTGACCAAACTGGAAACGGTGCGGTTCTTCAATATCAACATGTCGCGCAACGGCCTTGTGAACCGGGACAGATTGCACGAATTCCTGAACCGATACGTCGCCGACGACGACAAACTGATCGAAGCGCTTGACGGCCAACGCTATGCGGCCGTCGCGACAGATCTGGCGACCGGCAAGGAAATCTGGCTCAGCCAGGGTTCCCTGATCGAATCGGTCTGGGCTTCCATTTCCCTGCCGGGACTGTTTCCAGCTATTCGGAATAATGACCGCTGGCTGATTGATGGCGGTGTCGTCAATCCGGTACCGGTTTCGGTCTGTCGAGCCCTGGGTGCGGATATGGTGATTGCCACAAACCTCAACAATGGCATTGTCAGCAAGCACGCCCGCAAGGAAAAACCGCCCAAGGAGCCGACTCCTGCCGCTAGAAATGGCTTCGTCGAAAAGTTTGCCGATGTGGTTCGCGAATACGCGACGGCTGTATTTCCCCAGAACAAACCTGCCGATCAGCAGCCGCCCAGCCTATTCGAGGCCATCGCCGGTGCTGTCAACATTACACAGGATCGAATCACTCGCAGCCGATTGGCGGGCGACCCTCCCGACGTTTACCTTTCGCCGCGTGTCGCGCAGATCGGTCTTCTGGAATTTTACCGTGCAGCCGAATCCATCGAGGAGGGCAGGCGCTGTGTTCTGCGTATGGCTCCAGAAATCAGGCACTTGATGGATCAGGGGTGAAGGAGCGATCCAAAAGGCACGTCGCGAAGGGGGGTGCCCCCATCAGTATCGCGCTGCCCTACTTCCCGAGAGCAGCCTGAGAAAGGCCATTCACAGGCACTTAAGGAAGCCCAGTCGTGCCTGGGCATACTGACGGAGCGCGAATATGAAGTCATGCTGTTGGTTACCGATCATCGAACCGAACGGTAAGGCGTCGTCCGTTGGCGATGCGCCAGCACGATCTGCCAGAGCTGCCCCTGCCCAGAGCGGAAGAATCCGGCGCTTTGCAGCAGATAGTATCGCCACATGCGATAGAAACGCTGACCGTATTTGGCCGAAAGTTCAGGCCAAGCACGATCGAAGTTCGCCCACCAGGCCATCAAGGTACGGTCATAATCCCGGCCGAAGTTATGCCAGTCTTCAATGACGAAACGGTTTTCGATCGACGAAGCGATTTCTCTAGCTGACGGTAACTTTCCATTCGGAAAAATGTACTTGTCTATCCAAGGGTCCGTTTTGGGTGTGCTGAAGGGCGCCCCGATTGTATGCAGCAGGAACAAGCCTTCTTTTCTGAGCAGCCGATTGGCAATATCGAAATAGGTTCGATAATTTTTCGGCCCCACGTGCTCAAACATCCCGACCGACGCGAGCTTGTCGTATTGCCCGTCCAGGTCCCGGTAATCCATCAACTTGAACGTGACAGGCAAGCCCTCGCAGCGTGCTTCTGCCAACTGCATCTGTTCTTTCGACACCGTAATGCCCACCACTTCGACACCGTAATGTTTGGCGGCGAAATGGGCCAGACTGCCCCACCCACTGCCGATCTCCAACATGCGTTCACCCGACTTGAGTTCCAGCTTGCGGCAGATCAGATCGAGCTTGTCGGATTGGGCCTGCGTCAGATCGGTCGCATCTTTCCAATATCCGCAGGAATAACTCATGGACGGATCGAGCATGCGCTCGAAGACATCATTACCGGTATCGTAATGTCGTTCACCCACTTGAAAAGCCCGCCGACGGGATTGCAGGTTGAACAGTCGATGTCGAAGAATTTCACCCAGAAGCCGTAAACGACGCCATTTGTCGATTTTTTGGTCGATCTCGGCATTGAGCAACCGGTAGAACAGAACGTCCAACTGGTCACAATCCCAAAGACCATCCATATAACTCTCGCCAAACCCGAGTGAGCCATCCAAAAGAATCCGGTCATAGACTCGCTCGTCATGCACCTGAATATCCCAGTGTGCGCTGCCGTTGAATTTAATTCCCGCCTCGACAGCAAGAGCGCTCAAGGTGGCCGGTGGATTGGGATGATTGTTACGATCGGTCTGTTGCGAGGTATCTGCATCAGCAGTGTGCGACATAGGTAAATCCTCCGCATTTGGGCTGTTCCAGTTGGTTTCGGTTAAACCAACAGAAGAATAATGTGTTTCACCTTTCGGTTCCGGTCAGCACTACCAAAATACTCTTCCGACCTTCAACTGAAAACGGCAAGTGCGTGACTGTGTTAACCAACGCAGTTCCGTGTAGATCCATAGCGTACCTCAATGCTGCAAAGGCACACAAATTGAGAGACAAAGCGGTCCCGCTCGCCAACTTCACACGGTTGATGAACAGATCATGAAGCGAACGATGATCATCGTGAACCACAACCTGGAACGGAACAGCACAGCGGCTGCGATAGGCAAGGCGTGGGTTAATGCCATTGACATCAACCAGACTGGTTTCTGGAAACCTCGAAAAACACCTTCCTTAGGGCTTTTCGAGGACCTTCGTCGCGGGAAACCAGCATCGTTGCAGGAAGCAACGATGAAATGCCTTGCGTTTCCCGAAGGGCTGGGTACATGGATGTAGCCAGTTGCAACGAACTTGCGCCCCAAAGAAAATGTTGGCAATCGCTTATGCGATTGATTTGAGTACCGAACACGCCTTGGCGGGCGCAGGTCATGGATGACCGAAGGGCACGAAAACAGGATGCGCGGCACCACATCCCTGTAGTGCAAAGGCACCTCTAAAGGTTTTTCGAGTTGCCCTTCTGCAAGGCTGGGAATCAGACTGGAAATATGCCGACCTTTCAATTCCATCGGGCGAAAATCAAAAAATGCAATTTTTTATTTTCTTCATAAACAATCACATGCGTGACCGTTCATGGCGGCACTTCACTTCACTGTGCTGCACGTAACCTCTGATTTAATCAGAGATTTCTTTACTTTTCACCAATCAGTTCGATGGGGTAACCATCGGGGTCGGCCACGAAAGCAATAATGGTGCTCCCTGCGTTCATTGGCCCGGCGTCACGCAATATCTTCCCGCCCTTTTCTTTGATTGCGCCGGCGGCCGCATAGACATCCGGCACCTCGATTGCTATATGGCCGTATCCCGTGCCGATGTCGTAGGTGTGATCACCCCAGTTATGCGTGAGTTCGAGCACCGTGTGGTCGGTTTCGT
>JAJYPA010000495.1 GCA_021795795.1 Pseudomonadota bacterium
TCAGCCCAGTGGCGGCGCCATCGCGAACTTCAGCATCGCGACTTCCGAGACCTTCAAGGACAAGGAAGGCAACAAGCAGGAGCGCACCGAATGGCATCGGGTGGTGCTCTTCGGGCGCACCGCGGAAATCGCCGGCGAATACCTGCGCAAGGGCAGCATGGCTTATGTGGAAGGCCGTCTGCAGACGCGCAAGTGGACCGACAAGGAGGGGCAGGAGCGTTACACCACGGAGATCGTGGGAGACCGTCTGCAACTGGTGGGTGCGCGTGGGGGCGGTGGCGGCGGTGCGGCCAGCTTCGATGAGGAAGATCAGTCTCGGCCAAGTGGCGGCGGCAGCAGTGCGGGGAGTTCGCGGAAGAGTGAGATGCCGCCGGCGCCGGCGGAGGATTTTGATGATGACATTCCGTTTTAGGATTCACCTTTGAATTAGTGTGTAATGAATGAACATCTACGGCCCTGTTATCAGGGCCTTTTTTTACATTATATCCTGTCTTGTGTGTAAAGATTGGTTGCGTCGCTTCGTGTTCTTGTGTACCATGAAAAAAGTGTAAAATTTTGCAGGGGTAAGTATGGGCAAGGTCTACGGGGTCAGCCGTTTTATCATGGATAGCGGGGAGCGCTTCTGCCTTGTGCTGGATCGGTCAACGGGGCTGCCGCTATATTATCCGAACCTGTACCTCACAACCCAGCTGCGCAACAGGAGCGTTGCATTTGCCACCGTGGAGGCTGAGGCCAGCCACCTGACCGTGTTGCTTCGTTTTCTAGATTGGCGCCAAATTGACCTGGATGAGCGTCTATTCAGCGGACAGTTCTTTCATGGGCATGAAATCGATGCTTTGCGCGATTTCTCCCAGCGAAAGCTGAGTAAACTTCCTTCATCCATACCGCCAGGCCGGATGCTTACAGTGGATGGGTCCTCTGGGGATGTCAGCAAGGGTGTGCAGTACTCACGATTGACAGCGATAGCAAACTTTCTAGGCTGGTATGCAAAACATCGTCTAGACCGGGCTGAACGGGATGTTTTTGATAAAACCGACATCTTATGCGAGCAAATCAAGGCGCGTCGACCCAAGAATAGAAATATGGCAGAAAAGCGGCGCGACAGGTCTTTGAGCGACGAACAGTTGGACGTGCTGTTTGAGGTGATCCGGCCGGGTTCTAAAATCAATCCATTCACCGAGCCGGTTCAGCGTAGGAACCGGTTGATGATTCTTGTATTGTTTCACCTCGGTATTCGCGGCAGCGAACTTCTTAATATTCGAATCCGGGATATCAAGTTCGACAAGAACCAGATCAAGATTGAGAGACGTTCTGACGATAAGCACGATCCACGAACCAATGAGCCCAATGTGAAGACGCTGGAACGGACTCTTCCTTTGGGCGATGTTCTGGTGAAGGAGCTGCATGAATACATTATCCATGATCGACGAACAGTGCGCGTCCTCACTGACAGGTACAACGACTTCCTTTTTCTCACTCATAAGCAAGGACCCAGCAAAGGTCAGCCAATTTCAAAGTCCGCTTACTTCAAGGTGATGGCAGTCGTCAAAGCGGTATCGCCTGACCTTTACGCAATGTCGGGACACATGTTGCGCCACACATGGAACCGGAAATTCTCCGAGAGAATGGATGCACTGGATGTGCCCCCTAGTGAAGCGCGTCAGGAACAGATCCGATCCTTTGTCATGGGATGGAAAGAAGGATCTGGGACAGCGGCTCTCTACAACCGTCGCTTTGTGGAGAGGAAAGCTCATGAAGCTGCATTGAAGATGCAAGGAGACATAGGCGTTCGTATGCCAGAGGTATTGAGAAGTGATGCCTGAAATATTCGCGCAGCCCATTGTTGCGAAGCAGCATTATCAAGCTAAGGCTCCTGGCTACTCCTTTTCACTTTCTGATGATTATTGGACCCTAGATAAGAATGTTCAGATTAAGGTTGGACAAGTCGCAAAGCTGCTGTCTGAACCGACGCGGAGAGGCTTCCTCCAAACGCTAGCTTTCTACGCTTCGGAACTATCTGCGCATCATGCTCAAAACATATCAATGCGTCTGCTTCACATGCTCCGTTTAAGCGAGGCTCATGAAATAAACGAAACGGTGTTGATTAACTACCGGGCCAGCCTCGATTCAGGTACGGAGTGGTATTTGGGTGTCATCAGAGGGTTTCTACGGCGTTGGTACCATCTCGGCTATCCGGGACTTTCGCAGGATGTAATACGCTTGCTGGCTGGTTGGACCATCAAGGGTAATCGTAAAGGGGATGCGGTAAAACGCAAAGATCCCGAGGTCGGCCCGCTGACAGACAATGAACTGCAAGCGTTTAATGAGGGTGTTGTCCAAGCCTTCGAGCGAAATCTCATATCACTCTCAGAGTTGGCAATGTGTCTGGTCACAAGCAGCACGGGCCGTCGCCCAGTACAGATATCACATCTGCGGGTGGGGGACGTTTTGAGCGGGAAGAACACGAAGGGTGAACCTTTCTACCTATTGAATATCCCACGTGGAAAGCAGCGGCAGGACTTCCGCGCGAGCTTCAAGCCATTCGCGATCGCAGAGGATTTATGGAGGATTCTGGGTGCCCAGGTAAAATATTCCATCACGCAGGTTGAGGAGCTACTTGGATTTTGCCTTCAGGAGGCCGATCGTCAGCAAATCCCGCTGTTTCCTGACTTCGATGTGGTGAAATCTGTTTTATCGCTTCGTGAGTTCCGTGAATACCTAAATACCGACAAGTTTCACATCACTTCAGCCGAAGTCACGGATACCTTGCAATTTGTCGCTGACGCTACAGGTATTCATTCCGAGCGTACTGGTGATTTACTGCTCTTGAATGCCCGGCGCTTTCGTTATACCACCGGCACTCGGGCTGCACGGGAAGGGTTTGGCGAGCTTGTCATTGCTGAACTTTTAGATCACACGGATACCCAAAATGCCGGGATCTATATCAAGAATATCCCTGAGCATGTCAAGCGCCTTGATGAAGCGGTAGGTTTTCAGTTGGCTCCCTATGCTCAGGCTTTCGCTGGTGTACTAGTTGATTCCGAGAAAGAAGCCAAGCGTGGTGGAGACCCGACTAGTCGAATCCGCACAGAAGAGGGGCGTGGAGTCGGAACATGTGGAGAGTATGGGTTTTGTGGTGCTAATGTACCGATCCCATGCTATACCTGTATGCACTTCCAGCCTTGGCTGGATGGTCCCCACGAGGAAGTCTATGTCCATCTGATCGGTGAACGAGAGCGACTGGTCAATGTAACGGGCGATGTCCAGATTGCAGCCAATCTGGATCGCAGCATTCTCGCCGTTGCTGATGTGATCCAGAGATGTAAGCACCGCTGGGATGAATTGAGTGAACAGGATGTGCTCACTAATGGCTGAGATATTCTTGTTCAAGCCCAAACATGAAGTGGCAGCGGAAGAAAATCTGAAGGCCTTTATCGCTAAATGTCGAGATGAATTGACAGTGTTTGGTGCTGACCTCCCATGGAATGAAGCGCTATGGCTTGGTGTGACGGTTTTCGCCAAGTTGGGTGTGATAACCCGTGCGCCCAATCCAGATCAACTGATGGCCTCAGAGTTTGTTGACTTCGCAAAGGCCTATTTCCGATATCAACAAGGCCATCGTCCAACCGGGGCAAAGAACGAATCTAGGGCATTAAGAGCCATAGAAGCTGCATTGGTTCAGATCGCAGGTGTTGCAGACATCAACAGGCTCTCAATTGCTGCTTTGGATGAAGCGGCAGTACTGGCAAGACAGCATTATTCACCAGGATCTGCATACCACTGTGGGCGTGAAATCGAGCGTCTCAGCAAATTTGTCTCCGAGAACAAACTGGTGCCTGTCAGTATTCAGAATTGGCGAAGCCCCATCAAGCGTCCTGACGACGGAAACAAGACAGGTAAGGATGGAAGGACTCAACGAGAGAGCAAAATGCCGGATGAGGCAGCTCTCAATGCACTTGCGGAAATCTTCGCCAATGATCCCAAAGCGGGGCGGGACATTTTTACCACTGCTGTTTTCGCAATGCTGATGTCTGCACCGTCACGTATTTCAGAGATCCTCGCGTTGCCGGTCAATTGCGAGGTTACGGAGCAGGATCGCGACGGGGTGGAACGCTATGGTTGGCGCTTTTTCTCAGGGAAAGGGTTTGAGGGTGACATCAAATGGGTACCCTCCACTATGGTGCCCATTGCCAAAGAGGCGGTCAGGCGGCTTACGCGCCTTTCCGAAAATGCGCGGAATTTGGCAAATTGGATTGAAAACAATCCGACGAGGTTTTATCGTCATCCTGACTGTCCCCGAGTGGCGGATAACACGCCGCTGACCATGATTCAGGCTTGTAAAGCCCTCGGTCTTGTGAGCGATAACAGGAAAGCGAGCTATTCGGCTCTTTATGGTAAGGGCTTAATCCCCAAAGATGGTGTCCATACTTTAAACTCTCTATGGCAGGACGTATTACAGCGCGTCCCAAGCGATTTTCCATGGTTTGATGCAGGAAAAGGTGTCAAGTACAGCAATGCGCTTTGTGTTTTAAATAAAAATCAATTTCATGGAAATCGGGGCTGTCTACCCACAGAGCTTCACAAACCCGATGCCAATTTCTTCAACCATGATCTATCTCCCTGCCTGTCATTGGGTAGTGCACCTCATCAAAGTATTTTTGATCGCTACGGCTATAAGTCTGAAATAGGTGAAAGACTAAAGATGACTTCCCACCAAGCCCGGCACTTGCTAAACACCATCGCGCAGCGGGGTGGGCTATCCAATCTAGAACTAGCCAAATGGTCTGGGCGCGCAGATGCCAAGCAAAACCGCGTCTACAACCACATGAGTGAGCATGAGTTGGTTAGTTTGGCGGAAGGAATTGATCCGTCGAAGGCGCTTTTTGGGCCTGCTGGTGATGTGTCGATGCATCTCCCTGTCTCGTCACTGGAGTTCAACGCGCTGGAAACCGCCGCAGTCCATGTCACGGAGTTCGGGTACTGCGTCCACGACTATGTGATGAGTCCTTGCGAGAAATACCGGGACTGCCTTAACTGCACCGAGCATGTGTGCATTAAGGGCAGTGCTGAAAACCTGGCACGTATCAAAGGCCGTCTCGAAAAGATAGAAGTGCTATATCTCAAGGCTCAAGAAGCCATCGACCAAGGGGATATGTCGGCCGATCGGTGGTATCAATATCACGAAAAAACCGTTACCAGACTGCGTGAGCTGGTTTCCATTTTAGAGAGGTCAGACATTCAGGATGGAGCCCAAATCAAGTTGCGAGGGAATGACTTCAGCCAGCTTCGTCGTGTCATTGCAAACAAAACGGTCGAGGCTATAGAAGGGGATGACAAGCCTCAAAAGATGTTGGCAGACTTGACGAAAATCCTGGGAGGCGGTTTTGGCTAAGCATCTTACTGACCGTGATATAGCTGCCATTGTTAATCTCATCCACGGCTGGGGTCGCAGGAAGCTGACCTGGGATGCGATATGTGATGCGGCTGAGCCCCTTGTCGGCAAAAAGCCCACTAGGCAATCTCTGACCGCTCATGACGCAATTGCGACGGCGTACAAGGTGGTCAAGAAGGGAATAAGGGAGCGCGGGCCCAAGGACCCGCGTCCGATCAGTCTCAAGAGCGCAGCCGATCGGATTGCCAAGCTGGAGCGAGAAGTTGAACAGCTGAAGGAGGAAAACCGTTCTTACAAGCAGCGATTTGTCCTTTGGCAATACAATGCCTATAAGTACGGTCTAAAAGAGCACCAACTGATGGAGCCGCTCCCCAGGATTGATCGAGGGCGCTCTGATGGGCTGACCGTGTAAGAAATCGCTTGATTGTTAGCAAGCCTCAGCAGGGAAGCGATTTCGCATACAGGATAAAGATAAAATGGCACATAGTGATTCCAGCAAGAACGGCAATGGTGGGAACCTTGGCTTCGAGGCTGACCTTTTCAAGACCGCCGACAAGCTGCGCGGAAACATGGAGCCCAGCGACTACAAGCACGTCGCGCTCGGACTCATCTTCCTCAAGTACATCTGAGCTATCGTCATGTATGAACGTCCCCGGCTTTGCAAGATGCCGTAGATGTAGATTTGGTTCGACTGCAAACATGTATCCGGCCTGTTGATGGGCGTTTTGCCCTGGCCC
>JAJYPA010000060.1 GCA_021795795.1 Pseudomonadota bacterium
TAAACCTCAAAACGGTTGTGCATACTATAATTGTGTAAACAGATATTTTCATCAAATAAATCAAGCAATAATTCCATAGTTGTATCCTCGCTATCTGATATGTGTTAACAATACCACGTAATGAACAGGAATCAGAGACTCCCGACGGACCGGGAGGGCACGCCCAAATCAGTCCAGTCTACTTCGTGGCAGGTGAGGAGCAGGATTTGGTGTCGCTTGGCTGCATCATTCAGGATTCGCTTCATGAAATCGAGGCGGACCGCATCACTATGGGCCAGCACATCGTCCAGAATAATCAGCGTTGGGCGCCCCACCTCTTTCAGAACGTCGGCATAAGCCAGACGCATAAGCAAGGCCACCTGCTCTCGCGCGCCAAAACTCAAGGCGGAGAACGGTGCCGGCTCAATGCCCAACAAACCGCGCTCCCGAAGAATCTCTACAGGCTCCAGATCGGTCCCCAGCCGCAGGCGGGCACCCGGCGACCAGAGACGCAGGTAATGGTCCACCCGGGCCTGTAAGGGCGCTTGCAGCTTTTGCAGAAGCGCATCGCGATGCCCTTCCAAGAGCCCGGATAGCAGTGCCAGGCCTTGCACACGAACCTTGAATCGCTGCACCCACCGCTCTTTGGCTGAAAGCAGTGCCTCCTGCTCCGCCAGGCGTTCCTCCAGCCCCTGCGCTCCACTGACTTCCAGTTGCACCTCCAAACGCCCCATGCGGTCGGCACGATCACGGTGTTTTTCTTCCGCGAATTTGGCGCTATTGGCGAACCTTTCGGCGTCCTGCTGCAAGATCTCCGGATCTTCCAGCGCCAGTTGCTTACGCAAGCGATTTTGCTTCAAGAGATTGTCGCCCTGCGCCCTTTCCAGTGTGCGTTTTTCCACAATCCATTGAGGAAAAAGCACATCGGTTTCCTGGACCAGTGCTATTAGCTTATGCTGATTGCTTTCCAGCAGTTGAATTTCGCTGTTTAAACCCGCCTGCTCTTTTGCGCACTCATGAAAAAGAGCGGACTGGAGACTCCATGCGCGTTCCGCCGTTTCCCGCGCTTCTCTGGCTTCCTCCAGCGTAAGCGCAGACGCGGGCTCCGTCGGCAGGTTCGATAATGATTCCGTTATCTCGTCAAGACGAGTTTTCCAGCCATCCACCTGCCGGGCTAACGTATCCACCCCTTCTGGTGCCATGGATTTGACCAGGAAAGCATCTTGTTCCACCTGCGCACAATCTCTCTGGATAGCCGCCCACAAAATCTCGGCGGCCGAAAGCGAGTCCACATGGCCATCCGCCAATTTCATGGCGATCTGATGTTGTAATGCGTGCTGCTTCTGATCCAAGTCGGATAAGGCTTCATCGCCCGGGGAAATCTGGAGCATACCCACCCCGGGCATCTGAACCTGCACGGATTTACGGACGGTCCATTCTCCAGAGCCTTCCACGACCGTATCCCCGATCTGCATTTGTACACCGGGATCGAGACGATAAATCATCTTTGTCGCCACATGCTCCAGGCGGATCTGGTTTTCACGGTACTCCCGATCCAATGTGCGCAGAGCCATCAGGTCCGATTCTTCCAAACGCTGTTGATTCAGACGGGTTTGCGTATCCACCAAGCGGGTTTCGCATTGACGCGCTTGCGCCAAGGCTTCAATACCCTTGGCTAAATATCCACGTAAATTATCCGATTCTTGATACATGGCGCGGATTTCATGCGCATTTCTGGACGACTGTTCCAGCGTTTTGGCAGACTCCCAGGCTGCTTTTGCCTGACTCTCCTCAACTCGCAACCGGTTCAGTCGCTCCGCAATCGTTTCAGCCTCGATCTGGCGAGCGGCCAGCTTTTCCGCAATCTCCACCACTTCCTTTTCGGCGCTTTCCCGCTGCTTTTGGTGATTGTTCAGCAGTTCGACACGGCTGTGCAGCGCATCCAACTCATTTTCCAGCGATTTCAGGTCCGTTTTGCATTGCATGGCCGCCTTGAGCCGGCCCTGTATGGCTTCTGCCTGGGATCGCATCTGCATCCACGGCTTGTTCTGTACGTCCTGCCGATGGGCCGTTCGTAACAGACCGAGTTCATCCACCTGTTCCCGATAAGCACCGATCAAACGGCGCGATTCCGCCACATTGGTTTGAAGGGCATCGATTTCGTTCAGGAGCGCCAAATACTCACCACGCGGCCTGCCGGTTGCCGTTTGCAGGTCTCCCAGTTGCCGGGCTACCGCACTAGCTACCGCATCGCCATACCGGCTACCCAAAGACTCCATGGATTCGGGAAGCGCCGCACGCAGATGATCTGCGGATGCGCGTACCGCATCCTCCAGTTCGTGGCCCTTGCCTTGCTCGATCCAGAGTACCCCTGGTATGCCCAACTGCTCATCCCGGATCCCGCCCTTGGCGGCCAGGGTAAACCCCATCAGGGCCGCCAACCGGTCTTCTGCATCTTCTCCCTGTAAAAACTGGTCGCCAATCTGCAAAGAGCAGGATTTTTTGGCCAGGAATTGTTTTTCCAGAATGCATTGCTGGTTTTGCCAAAGAAAAAGAATCCGCACCTTTGGGGCTGCGTTATGGACACCCCAGGTTGAAAGATCTTCCACCTTATTCGAGCGGTATCGCTCCAAAAAGGCGGCGCGAATGGCCCGGACCATGCTGCTTTTGCCAACTTCATTCGGGCCGACGAAGAGATTGATGCCTGGCTCCAGATTCTCGATGAGCACAGGCTCCCGAAATCGCCTGATCTGTTCCATTTCAATACGCTGTATCTGCATCACGCGGCTCCATGCTGGCTGTGCAAAATATCGGCGAGAATCACTAAGGCTTCCGTAGCGGCATCCTGCTGATCGGGGACGGCGCTCCGATCGCGCAGTTCGCTGATGACATCGGCCAGGTATCCATCGGCTTGCATGGCCGCCATGTCCGCATCCGTTGGCTGCAAGCGCACTTCCGTCAGATCATATTCCATCGCTCTAACTCGGGCAGAGGCGGCCGCCAGCCCATCCACCAAGCGGTGGCGGGCAGTGATATCGAGCACTCCAGACAGATTCAGCCGCACAACATGCTGCGCATCTAGTGTGGCCAAGCGTTCCAACAGGGCATCCACATCTTCGGCCAAGTGGAATTCCTGCGTCCAGCGTTCCCAACGGAATTGACCCACCCGCCTACGCTCGATGACCGGTTCTGCACCCGGTGTTGCAACCTGCACCAGAAGCACATAGCCTGGATCGTTATCCACATAACGCTCCGGCTCCGGCGTACCCGAATACCAGGTGCGATCACTGATCTGTTTGCAGCCATGCCAATCACCCAGCGCCAGATAATCCAGCCGCGCCGTGGTTGCCCGGTCTGGAGCTATGGGGTTGGAAGAGTCGACACCCTCCGGCAGCACGCCTTGCACCGCACCGTGGGCCACGCCAATGCGCAGCAGGCCAGGCGGCGTGTCCATGGCATCCAGCGATATGCTCAGGTCTTCCGAAGTCTGGCGCTGGGTCAGTGGTGCCGGGAGAATGGCGACGCCCTGATCCGGCAATAACAGCGGCTCAGGAGTCAGCAATAGGTGGATATGATCGGTCACCACACCCAGGCGTTGCGCGCGCGTCCATATGCTCTCGGAAAGCGCGGCATCATGATTACCGGGCAGCAGACACCAATGGCCGGCAAAACCCTGCATCGCCAGAAAAAGGCGTCGGATAGTACGATCCGTAACGGTCTGGGCATCAAACACGTCACCCGCAACGATGATCAGATCTACTACTTCCGTAACCGCCAGTTGAGCAATGCGCTCCACAGTCGATGTCCGAGCCTCTGACAGAATGACGGCATCTTCTGGGTCAAAGAAGGCATAGACCCTGCCGATTTGCCAATCCGCCGTGTGTAAGAATTTAGTCACGCTTATCCACTCCAACAGACTGATCAATAAATGTTTACATGCTACTCCATCACATCGTGTAGCGAATATCTTATTCCGTTTAGCCTACCACCGACTCTAGATACCGCGACCGTTGTTGTAACTTCCTCCCGCCCCAAGGCACCATCTTGCTAAAAAGCAAAACGTGCCTTCGCATAGTTGTTTGTAAGTTCAACTGTCAGATTCTGTTGGACACTTGCCAGCCAGTCCTGGCTTTCGCCATCCATATCCTTCGCTCGCTCAAAGAGTAAATAGCGTGAAAGAGAGCTGTTCACTCTGCTTTTGAACTTTGTTACCGATGCATACCACTCAGTATCTATTTCTTGCAACTGCACATCGAACCCAGAGACATGGGACTCTATGAACCCTTCTGGGGCGCATTCAAGCAGCCAACCGATCACGGCATAGTCAATAACTGATAGCGCAGGTTGCATAAGGTTCTTGTCCTCATCCAATCCGAAACCCCATGCATCCCAGCGTTCATAGGCACGTTCCCAAAGAACACAACGCTGCTCGGCCGATGCGTGACGACGGAACTCATCAAGGCAGATCGCAATTGTCTGTCTGCTCGAATCGTTACCATTTAACTCGATCGAATCCACATAGGCGCGAATGGCGGTAGGAGACATTTCGGCAAGCGCCTGACCTAACGGCTGCTGCATGGAGGGATAGCGAACTGGATAGCGGTTGAATGCTCGCATAATACCGGGCCAATCGGTCTCGTCCTCGGCTGCAGCAATGAATAAGGTGCGCAAGGCATTTTGTTCTTCGGAAGAAAGTTCGCCCGGACGGCGGTTGGCGATTAAATCGAGTACGGAAAAGCGCGCTCGAGCAGATATAATTTCTGCCGCTACGTGAAGAGCATCAACAAGTCTTAAAGCACTCAATAGGCTCGTTACCTCTAACCATGATGAACAGCCTGCATAAACAGATATGAGGCGGCGAGGTTCGATCGTCCAGAGCGCGCGGGCCGCTTGAGCGAACACAGCGTCCATATTCGGAAGTCGGAAAGCATCTACAATCTCTGCGAGCCTGGCCCAGTCTTCGTTTCTATCTGCGTCGAGCATGTTTTCGAGATGCTCGCGCTCCCAAAGTGGTGCTGCGGGGAGAATCTGCGCTTGGATCTGTCGTGATCCAAGAATGCGTTCGAAGGAGGCAATGAGGTTGTCGGGGCTCGGAAGAATATCTCGGATTGCATTCCATAGGTTGCCCTCCCTGTCCCAGATCGCCGCGACCGCAAGCGCGCCATAGAGGCGACGTGCGTCGGTGTCGTTGGCCTCACTCCATTCCCGAAGCGTCGAGATCAACCATCCAAAACGTCCCATGAGATCGTCGGCTATCACTGCCGGGACCTCCGAGGATTGTGGAACTGGGGCTAAAGTTCGGAGATCTTGCTCGGCAGCCTGCATCAGACTGACGATGTCGTCGAGGGGATTAGCTGACGCTGGGCTTACGATCACGGATTCCAACGCCGGCATTTTCCCAACACTGCCGTCCCATTTGGCCGTAAGACCTTTAAAAAAATCCGGAATCACCACGACCTCCAGACAAGATGTTGCGGCTCAGTGAGTTCTCCCCACAGTTCCTCGAAAGCACCCGCGACAAGCGCGCTATTCGAGACACGCTGGAGGATGTGATGCGCCTTGCCGATGCTGTTGATCGAAGTTCCGAGAGACCATGCGGCGGGACCGGCTGGTAGGTTTGGAAAAATCAGAAATCGGTCGTGAAACGCCCAACCTTCAGGCCCGTATCGGGTTCGATATTCCAACTGAAGCCCTCGCAGATTACCGCAATCGTGAGTTAAAACATCCCGCTGCCGTTCCGCAAAGGATTTTTTCTGTCCTGGCTGCTGAGAAGAGTTTGATGATGGTTTGCACGAACATTTAGATACCTCTCGGCCGTCCGTTAATGCCCGAAGTCGTGCTCCGAACGAGGGTGACCAGAACAGAGTCTGCAATAGGTCTTCTGCGGCCAGATACGGGTCCCATAAGTCAACGCCGCTCTCACCATGTGCATTAATGAGAAAGCGAATATCTTCTATGGCTCGTGCGTGTTCAGCGTTGTGCACCGCAGAAGGTCGATACTGAACGAAGTTCCTCGTCTCTTCGAGTTGCCTCGCTTCTTCGAGAGCATTTCGCCGGGAGTGCCACCGGTCAGCGCTTGTTTCCCTGGAGGCACCTACAAATGTTGGTGGAGTAGCTTGAAAAAGCTGAATTCTCGCAGACGTGAAAGCACCCTCAGCATCGCGGCTAGTGAAGACCCGAGGTTCAGGGTCGACAATGTGTATATTGTATGCAATCTGGCTGAGTGTGGAGGTTGGTGCCGTTGCGGCGACCAAGATGCCCGTTTCTTCGTCCCAAACCTCCACCTCGACAGGTTTCTCGTGACTGTTAACAACTAAAGAAGTTGACTCTGTAAAAGATTCGGAGAATGCGGCGCCGGTCAGCGCGGCATCGGAACGCATTCGAGCGGCGGCTCGAAGGTTACGTGGAGGCACTGAGGGATGCCACACAGCTTTTACCTCCATCGGCCCACCTTTTTTCGGAGCGACTATTTTGACAATGACCGCTGTCACCGGAATCTGGATCAAAATGTCCCCAAGAAAATCCACCATGCCAGCCAACGCTATAGGCATATGAGTAGAAATAGCTGCTGACAACGCCTGAAGACGCCGACGATCATCGACAAAAGGTGAGAGTGCTGCTTTGTTCGGATCGCACAGACGTATCACATAGGAGCCGCTCCAGAAGTTGTTCTTTAGAAGCCTGTTGATCGGCACTTCCTGAGTTCCATTCGGGGCTACGAACATTGGCGTTTCCACTTCCAATGGCCCTACCTCGAGTTGCTTGCCGCTAAGTGCCCAACCTTGTCCACTTTCGAAAGCAGCGAGCGTTTCGTTGAGGTCCTTGATCAAACAGCGAAACCGTGCGACTCCAAAGCTCCAATTTGGGAATCCATCCACGCGAATACGTTTCTCCGTGAGTATCTCATATCCACTACCCTCAGGGAGACCTTCCAGGTTCTCAACAATCGCGACAGAAAGTATATTAATCGGTGTTTGTCCTCGTGGCACACCAAAGACCTCATATACGCTTACGTGATTATAGATGCCAAGCAGTCCCGGCCTAAGCAGGTCAACGAGAAGCCCGCCTACACTAGCGAAGTTCCAGCCAGTCACGGGGCGCGTATTAATTCGTGTTTGAGCGGTCATGGGTGGCGGCATTCCATAATCCTTTGTTTAAGTATGGTGGACCCATCAGTCAAGACAAAAAGTTGGTCCGTTTAAGCTAGTCCTGGCGTCATTCTACTCAACGTCGCGCCCGCCACAGCGGCAAGAATCGTCGACGGGATGCCCAGCCAGTAGTGACGGCGAACCCAAGTATCCTCGGCATTGAAATGGCTCTTGCTGGAATACGTCGCGTCTTCTTCGATCCGTTCGGCCTCGCACCGTAGGGCCGCAAGTTGCTTTTCTGGGTCAGTGCAGACGCTACTCATTGCCTGCTTTCCTCGGGTCCCGACACTCTCCAGCCCGAAGACAGCGCCTCGGCCTGCTGCAACACCGTTTGTACCGCTGCATCCTGTAAATCGGGTGGATAGCCGTACTTGCGCAGGATGCGTTTGACCAGCACGCGCAGCCGGGCCCGAGCCGATTCGCGGTGCGCCCAATCGACGGCGACGTTCTCGCGCAGACTGACCAGCAACTCATGGGCGATCACGCGCAGATTATCGTCACCCATGACCTGCACGGCAGATTCATTTTCCGCCAGCGCGTCATAAAAGGCGATCTCCTCGTTGGACAAGCCCCGTTCCTCACCGCGATTGCGCGCGGCACGGATGTCCTGGGCGAGATTGATCAGTTCCTGTAGAACCTCGGCGGTGGTGATGGCGTTGGCGTGGTAACGTGCAATGGCATCTTCCAGGCGTTCGGTGAAAGCACGGGTTTCGACCACATTGGTCCGGGTGCGCGAGCGGATGCTGTCGTTGAGCAGTTTGCGCAGCGCTTCCAGCCCCAGGTTTTTCTTCTCCATCTGCTGCACTTCGAGCAGGAATTCGTCGGACAGGATAGAGATGTCTGGTGTCTGGATACCGGCGGCGGCCAGAATGTCGACGATCTCGGTGGACACCACGGCACGGCTAACAATCTGCTGGATGGCCAATTCCCGATCCTGGCGTGTCGCACCGGGACCGGCAGCCGTCTTAACCAGTGCCGCGCGAATTGCCTGGAAGAAGCCGACTTCCTCGCGGATGCCGCGTGCTTCATCCGAGCTTGCGGCCAGCGCAAATGCCTTGGAGAGTGCCAGCACACCATCCGCAAAGCGCCGCTGTGCCTGTTTCTTAGCCTCCGGCGTCTTTTCCGCGGCGGACCACTGCTGCTGCTTGTCGAGAATCCATTCGATGGCGCCGGCCATCATCGTCAGCCGCTCGCCGGGCGTGCCGTTGAGGCCTGTTCGATAGTCGAAACCATGGAACATGTCCCGCACGATCTCGTACTTTTCCAGCAGCACCGCCACGGCCTCGGCCTCGTCGATGCCGGTCTTGTCCTGATCGGGCTTGGAGTACTGCGCCAGCGCGGATTTCAGGTTCTGCGCAATGCCTATGTAGTCCACGATCAACCCGGCCGGTTTGTCGCGGAACACGCGGTTGACGCGGGCGATAGCCTGCATCAGGCCGTGGCCACGCATCGGCTTGTCGATGTACATAGTGTGCATGCTGGGGGCGTCGAAACCGGTCAGCCACATGTCGCGCACGATCACCAGCCGCAGCGGGTCTTGCGGGTCGCGGGCGCGATTCGCTAGTAGATCACGCCGCGCCTTGTTGCCGATGTGCTGCTGCCATTCAACCGGATCAGACGCCGCACCGGTCATCACGATCTTGATACTGCCGGCGTTATCATCACTGCTGTGCCAGTTTGGTCGCAGCTTGATGATTTCGTCGTAGAGCGCCACGCAGATGCGCCGGCTCATGCACACCATCATTGCTTTGCCATCGAGCGCCGCCACTCGGTCATCGAAGTGCTGCACCAGGTCGACCGCCACCTGTGCTAAGCGCTTGTCGCTGCCGACCAGCGCTTCCACCGTGCTCCACTTCTGCTTGGTGCGTTCGGCGCTGGGCTCGTCCTCGTCTTCCAGTAGCGCTTCGATCTCGGCGTCGATGCGTGGCTTCTCGTCCTCGTCCAGATCAATGCGAGCCAGCCGTGATTCATAGTAGATCGGCACTGTAGCGCCGTCTTCCACCGCGCGGCTGATGTCGTAGATGTCGATGTAGTGACCGAATACCGCCGGTGTATTAACATCGGTGGCCTCGATCGGCGTGCCGGTGAAGCCGATGAACGAGGCATTAGGCAAGGCATCCCGTAGGTACTTGGCAAAGCCGTAGGCGATCTCTCCGGTATTGCTGGCTACTTTGGCCTTGAAGCCGTACTGGCTGCGGTGCGCTTCATCGGCAATCACCACCACATTGCTGCGGGTGGTCAAAGGCTCCGTAACCTCGCCGAACTTTTGCAATGTGGTGAAGATCACCCCGCCCGAAGCGCGGCTCAAAAGCGTGCGTAAATGCTCCCGATCCTGCGCCTGCACCGGCGTTTGGCGGATCAGATCTTTGCACATCGCAAAGGTGGCGAAGAGCTGATCGTCCAGATCGTTGCGGTCGGTGAGCACCACCAGCGTCGGGTTAGCCATGCGCGGGGCGAACACCAGCAGGCCCGCATAGAAGGCCATCAGCAGGCTCTTGCCCGAACCCTGCGTATGCCAGATCACGCCGGCCTTGTGGTCGCCCGGCGGTTGGTCCTTGACACTGGACAGCCCATATACGGCAGGGTCCTCAGCCACCGCCCGCTGGCTCGCCCGCAGCGTCGAAATCACCGCCTTTTTCACCGCGTGAAACTGGTGATAACCAGCAATGATCTTGATCAGCCCACCGCCCCCGCTTTTGCCATGAGAGGCGCCAAACACCGTGAAATAGCGCAGCAGGTCGAGCAAGCGCCCCTGCTCGAACACGCCCTCAATCAGCGTGGCCATCTCCGGCATGCCCTTGGGCTCAATCCGCGTGCCGTCGATGGTGCGCCAGGGCATGAAGCGCTCGCTATCCGCCGACAGCGAGCCCACCCGCGCCGACAGGCCGTCGGAAGTCACCAACAGCGCATTGCTGCGGAACAGCGCCGGAATCTGCTGCTTGTAGGTCTGAAGCTGATTGAAGGCTCCGGCCAGGGTCGCGTTCTCGCCACCGGGCGCCTTCAGCTCGATCACCGCCAGCGGCAGGCCGTTGACGAATACGACCACATCCGGGCGGCGCTTGATCTGACCCTCGATCACCGTGAACTGCTGCACGGCCAGCCAATCGTTGTTGGTCGGGATGTCAAAATCAATCAGCCGCACCTTGCCCGCCGTGAGCGTGCCGTCTTCGGCGTAATACTCCACATCCGCGCCCTCGGTCAGCAGGCGGTGGATACGGCGGTTTTCTTCCAGCAAGTTGGGAAACTCGGACTGCACCAGAAGGCGAATGGCGTCGGTTTGCGCCTCAGTGGGCAGCGACGGGTTCAGGCGGGCCACGGCGGCTGTGAACTGCGCCTTAAGCACCACCTCGTCGTAGGCTTCCCGCTCCGGCTGCTTGCCATCGGGGCCGATGAGGTCGTCCGAGGCACAGGTGTAGCCCAGCCCGGCAAGCTGCGCAAGCAGGGCGGTTTCCAGTTGGGTCTCGGAAAGAAAGGCCATCAGCCTGCTGCCTCCATGTCATGTCCGGCGGCAGCTGCCGGGTCGGCGGTTTCATTGATACTGGCGCTGCGCGCAGCATTCAAGGCTTCCACATACGCCTCGCGGTCGAGCTGATACAGCAAACGGCTGACCTCGATCGTCAGCGGCAGCACATCACCGCCCGGCAGTAAGAACTGTAGACTGGTCAAGCCCTCGTCATCGGATTCAACGGCCAGCCCCACATGCGCATCGATCAGTGCGTTGTTGTCAGCGAAACGCTCCCAAGGTTCGCGCGAACTGGCGGGGTCCAGTTGGGCATCCAGATAGGCCTTGTGCAGAAAAGCCACGATGGCATCGGCGGCGAGCACCGCCGACCGACGATGATGGATGGCCAACCGCTCCAGGTACGGGTCCTTGCCATGACTGGCCGGGCCGGCCTGATTACGCAGATCGTTGAGTGCGCCGGCTAGCTTATGGTGGCTGGAGACCAGCTTCTTGAACTTTTCGTCGCGGATGTCGCCCAGTTTCAACGCGCGCACGGCGGCGCTCAGCCAGTCGGACAGGCTAGGCGTTTCCTGCAAAGGCTTGAGCGGCGCCAGCGGCGTATGGAAGCTCTCGACAATGACCCGGCAGACCACCTCGACCATCGTCTTTGCGCAGTCGATGCAGGCATCGTTGTCCTGGTCGAGCGTCTGCTCCAGCGCTTCCAGATTCTGCTGCAGCATCGGCGCGTCACGCCAGTGGTTGCAGGCTTCGCGAATGCCGGGGCACCAGTCCGTAGTCATGCCTGCGCACCCCCCAACACAAAGCGCGCCCGTTCCCGACGCAGCATCTCGTAAGGCGTCATGAAGCGCAGATTCAGGCCGATGCAGGCATTGGGAATCTTGATGCGCTTCACCGAGTTTGCGGGCACTTCGTGGGTGACCACTACATACCCATCCGCCAGGGCGTGTGCGATCAGGTAGTAGTCGGCCACCTGCAAGAAGGTGTTGATGGCCGCGGGTTCGTACTGTTGCTGCGTGGCCCAGACACTCACCGCGCCAAACTGGGCGGCAACCCCCGCCCCTGTCTTAACAAACAGCCCGTTGCCGTGGTCACGCATCCAGTCGGTCAACTCATCGCCGCCTGCGGCGATCTCATCGGCCACCTTGTCAATACTGAACACGCGACCCGCTTGATTGTTGTCGAGAAGCCACTCCCAGAAGGCGGGGCAGAAATCCAGGCCGTAGTGCAGGTTCTTGGCCTGGATAAACACGTTGGCATCGAGCAGGTAGGTCACAGCATCACCCCCAACTCGCGCGCGGCCTCATAGAAAGTAGATGTCTTGCGCACGCCCAGCATGCGGAAGGCATCCTGAAACAGGGTCTGGCCTTCCAGAGTGCTGGACAGCACTGCGCGGGCAAAGCGCTTGCCGGTGCGCGCACCCAAGGTGCGGTAGAAATCGCCGCCGCTGCCGCCCCGGTCGAGCCTGCGAATACGCGCCAGTTCTTCCCGGTAGCTCTGCCAAAGGGTGGCCTGATCGATAAACCCCGCATCGAACAGGCGCCGCAAGGCCACCAGCGTGCTGACCTTGTAGGTGCGCGCCAGTCGCTGAATCTCGTCCGCGATCGGCACGCCACCCTGATAGTCCTGCTGCAATAGGGTCAGCGGCATCAGGAACTCCGCCGCCACGGCATTGCACCAGCGCTCCACGCCCGGCTCGGCAAGCTGGCCCACCTCGGGGTCGGAAATGCCGCTCTCGCCCAGCCACAGGTGCGCCAGTTCATGGGCCAGAGTAAACATTTGCGCTGCCTTGCTGTCGGCGCCATTGATGAAGACTAGCGGCGCCAGTTCATCCGCCAACGCGAAGCCGCGAAACTCCTCTACGGCCAGCTTACGGTGGCTGTTGCTGCCGACCACGCCGCTGGCCATCACCAACACACCCGCATCCTCTGCCTTGGCGATCAACTGACGCAGGGCATCGGTCCAGGTGGGCAGTTGCTGACGCTCGGCAATACTGAGTGCAAGCCTTTGCCGCATCGCCTCGGCCACGCGCCCGGGTGCGTCCTGCAGGGTGGCGCTGCCGGCAAAGTCCAGCGCAGGCAGCGCGTGCACACGGGCATGGTCGCGAAACCAGTCCTGCCGCTGCTGACACAGATAGATCGTGTCGAGCAGATTCGGGCTGAGGCGGGTCACTTCGCGATCGGCCAGCGTGCGGAAATCGGGAATCGGCAGCGGCTCATCCGGCGGCGCAGGCAAAAACAAATAACCGACCGCCACATGCACGCTGCGGGCGAAATCCTCCAGTTGCCGCAAGGTGGGCTGCAATCCTCCGTCTTCCCATTCCGCGAGCTTGGGGAAACGCCCCGCCAGCGCGAGCGTATCCAGCCCGGCGCGTTCGCGCGCCCAGGTCAGAAGCTCGGGGTTGACGGGGATGCAAGTCATTGCGGTGTTTCCTCCCTACTTTTTGTCAAGTCACAGATGATCTCATCCTCACTAAACCAGCGTTGATCCAGCGCGTGGCGCTTAACTTTATCCGACTCTTTGGTATAGGCGAGAATAGCCAGGCTTTTTTCTGCTCGACTACAGGTTACGTAGAACAATCGCCGCGTTCTATCAATACTCGTTTCTTTTCCCTCAGCGACATTTCTTCTGTCAGTGCCTGAAGGATCTTTGGCGCCGAATAACTTGTCGTAGCTAAATAGGAAACCTCGCGCTTCTTCATCATCCAGGATAACCATCACCCGTGGAAACTCCAACCCCTTAATGCCTTGGTGCGTGCTGAAGCGGGACAGATCTGATATGTAGCGGACATATTCTTCAAACTGACTAAATCGACATTGCAATGCTTTGTCCCAGGCATCAATCAGCGGATTGGAATCATCTTCACTCTCTGCAGTCTCAAAGTTCGTACCCTGCCTTGCCGCAATTGGCACAAGGCTTTCAGGTGCCAGAAATAATCCGCTGCTATAGACCTCTTTGAGAATATCGATCAACTTAGGGTCAGAGCCACCATTCCATAACTCGCATAGTGAACTAACGGCCTGTTTTGCTTTGGCAATCTGATCTTTTGGCTGTTCGCTGGTTTTTACAAGCTCCTTTGTTAGGATGGGCGAATGTTTATGAACAATTCTGGATACTGAGAATTGGTCATCTGCCTCGCTACTTTTTATCAGTGGAAGAACCTTATCGGCAAATAAAGAGATCGCGGCAAGTGACCCGTCAAGCAACCCGGTCTTCAACTTGTCGACACTGTAAAGCGGATCAAAAAAATCAGCGAATCCGCCGCGCAATGCGGCCATATGATGTTCCAAAGTCAATGTCTTATTGCCTGCTTTCGGGTCGGCCCAAGGTTCATCGCCGGTAATCTCCGCCATTTTCTGACAAACAGCGGTTTCAAAAGCAGCTTTGTCTACTCCTGTATTCGTGTCTGCGATAAACAACCTAACAAAACCGTCCTCGTCAGACTTGAAAGCATCCTGTGCTTGCTCATCGACATCTGCCCTGATCCTGTTGATCAATGTGACTACCCGGGGCGGGCATCTGTGGTTAGTGGTTTTGGCGGGTTTTGCCCAGCTATCAGGAATACGTTGCCCAAGATCGTTCTTGCCATCTGTGTAGATCCGTTGCATGGTGTCGCCAAAAAGTCCGAGCGAGAAAGTCGCAGAATGCTGCTCCTGCACCTTTAAGAAAGCCTCCATCAACTCCTTTTTGGTATCCTGGCTTTCATCAATCAATAGAATAGGGAATTTGCGAATCATAATTGCTTGCATAAGCGGGCGTTGCGCTAAAAGCTCTGCACTCAGGTTAATGACCTCTGCATGGTTCAATGAGTCTCTGCTTGCGTTATCGCCGTTTGGGTTGTAGCTGAATCTGCTGATTTGATCGAGTGATTCTAGCCGCCGCCTTTTCGCTTCAATTTGTCGCGGTCTGTCTTCTGCGGCTTTGGTTCCCGCACGCCCTTTGCGTTGAGCCTCCTCTAGCTCTTGAATCTCACTCTGCAAACTGGTTCTTAGCCATTCCCTGATGTCATGCTGATGCGGTTTGATCAAATCCCATGAAAAACTGTGGATGGTCGACACTTCAAACGCCTGATCAAAATCCAGGCGGCGCTTGATTTCGTCGCAGGCGGCATTGGTATAGGTAATGATGGCAATCTTCTGTCCATTTATTCGTAAACGATGAATGTTGTTTTGACGGAAGCGCCGCAACACTTCAACAAGTGATCGTGTCTTACCAGAGCCCGCGCCAGCAAAAAGGAAAAAACTTCTTGGTGCATCCAGATCAAGACAGCTATAAATTTCATCATCAACTGAATGGGCAGCATTTGTTTCCGTCATCGTGCCCCCTCCGTAGTCGCTGCTGGCTCAGCAAGCACAACTGCATTTGCAGCCAACTTGGTTTTTAGCCATTCAAGTCCTTCTGCGATGTATTCTGGTGGTCGCAGATGATTGGGTTCCGTGATATACAGAAGATCCAGCGCCATTTCCGCTTTTTTTCCATTCTCAAGTGCGTCAAACATGGCTTCCAGGGCATCATCAAGTGCTTCTTTCTGGACTGCGTCAGCCATTCTCTTTAATAACCCGGTATTGTCTGTCATGACTTTAAAAAGCGTCAGATTGCCCAGCACCAAGGCATCTTCAAACGTATAGGGAATCGCCTGCTCGGCATTCCCGTCCTTGTAGGTCACAGTAGTAATGCTTGGGTATGCCGCTTTGATTGTTCCATCTTGGCTTTGTTTTTGATCTGGTGTGGCATCAAGTAGTTCATCAAGTCCTTCTTTGGCCGGCAACCAGTTTTTTAGCGTGTCGTTGCCTGTTCTATAGTTCTTTCCCTTGGCAGGCCGTTCCTTTTTATTGGTAGTGGCACCGATGGAATCCAGGTCTGTTATCACTAGCGTCAGCAATCCAAGTGTTTCAAGAAGCGGGCGCAAACGATGGGCGTGGCTGCCGCCGATTTCAAGCAAGGAGATATAACTCTTGTCCAGGTCTGGATAATGACTTCGGATAAAGTGGGGTACCAGCAATCGTTCCGCCTGCCCTTCTACCAAAATGGCCGCATCTGCGAAAAAGAGATCGCAGTGAGTGGTTTTTAGATAGCGTGTCGCGAACTTTGCTGTATCTGTATCTGACCCAAAGGTAGTCGTCATGTTGACCACGGTGGCGCAAGGGACATCATGCTGGCAGGCAAGCTGTTTTCTGCGGAAATAACGCAGGCTGGTAAAGTCAGTTTCATGAGCAATATGGCTAGAGTGGGTACTAACGACCATTTGTGTAGAAAACTGAGGTTTGTCTTTTAAGTCAGGATGATTGCGTAAGACGCTGAAAGCCTTCTTGATAAAAACCTGCTGAACCTGTGCGTGTAGATGCGCCTCGGGCTCTTCAATCAGCATAAGATGTAGCGGTTCAATCGGTTGGCTGTCACTGCCCCCTTTCTTGGCTGCTTTGCCGACTCTCATCCATTCGTCACGGAATCGGATAAGGTTAAAGATCATCGAAATAAGATTCTGGTAGCCCAGCCCATTATATTTTTCTGGCAGGCACAAAGCATCGTGAGCAGGATCATCGCCTCTGGTTACTTTGAACTGTACGGCCGAATCGTGATTTAAACCCTCAAGCGGACTCACTTTGCTCGACAAGAGAATCTGCGGATCGCTGAAGCCAGGATAGTTAAGCCCCTCCAGCTCATTGATTGCCGAGCTAAAGCTGGTTTTTAGTTTCTTGTCAAAGACTATACGAGCCTGCTCCATTGCCTCCAGCGCATCAATATCTGTGACATCAGGTAGCTCAGTTGGATTTAAGTGTTTGTCGAAGTATTGTCTAAGCTGCGATGAAAGTCGTCGATCCGTGTTGATGCCACTTTCGCCCGCATTAGGGTCCGAAAAACCACGCTGAGCATTGATGATGTCAATCTTGAATAGCCCATCAAACGGGTCGCCATCAAGTGACTCTGATCCCGCTGGCAGTGGTTGTGGTTCTGCTTGCTTCGCTTTTGAGGGGTCAAGCACATAGGCGTTTACTGAAAAATATTTGTGAAGTTCCTGATCCAAGAAATCGCGCATTGATTTTGGCCATAAAGCCAGTGTGGATCGGGATTCTTTGGCGCCATTATTAGGTCGAGAACTCATTGTGGTTTGAGCTGTCGTGAAGGCAGCGATAAAGCTTTTATAGAAGTCCTCTGTGTTCTTTGGTTCGAACGCCAACCTTATGCCGAGCAATCCACCATCCCAATCTAGCGTCGGGAGTATGTCACTGACGTAATGAATTTGCTGTTCTTCTACCTGTAACCAAACATCTATCGATGGCACTAGTGGTTGCCATATCTCTCTAGAAAAATCAGGATTGCCTTTAGAAGCCCAGTCTACGCCAATCTTGTTTATTGCCGTCCAATTGGACAGTGTGAAATCTGTTGTTGATAACTCCCTTCGTTTTGCTCTTTTTAGGAACATGATAAACGCATCCATAGCGGAGGTTTTCCCGCTATTGTTCGCGCCTACAAAGATGGTTTTTTCTGCTGCAAGCTCGACACGGCATGATTTCAGTTTTCGGAAGTTTTGAATGTCGATGTGAGCAATTTTCATGGGGATATCCATGTTGATTTGTCAATTTCATTGATGCGCAGCTCGCCAGAGATCAGTTTGGGTAGCAGGGTGTCGCGGAGTTGCGCGAGGGAGCGGGATTCGAGCTCGTTTTGAATCGCGTGCTCGACAAGGGGCGCGATCATTGCACCCATCTTCTCCACTACATCGTCTGGCGGGCAAACCGTCATCGCGGCCTTCAGGTGACTGCGCTGGATATGTCCCATGGTCGTCGCCTTCGATGCCGCGATGGCCTGGAACTCTTCGAGGTGGTGAAGCACCCAGTGGCTCACGAACCACATGGGGTATCGCTCGGAAGTGACTGTGAAAAGGTGCTGATTCAGTGCACCTTCGCCTTCGGTCCAGAATTTCGCCAGCAGGCTGCCGGACCAGGAGAACAGAAAATCGCCATCCTTGATGATGTACTTGGCTGGCACATCACGGGATGCGCGATCGCTCTTGGCGCTGATGCCGTTGCGGAGCTCGGCAATCTTGATCACCGGAAGGCTGTCGTCAGAATCGGTTGCCGGGAATTTTTGCAGAGCAAGGCCATTGAGAAAGTCTGCGATTTCATCAAGTGGCCGTTCGTCCCACCCCTCCGGCTTCCCCTCATCATCGAGGCGCTCGGGAAAGCGTTGCCAGAGGTCGGCAGGCAGGTAGGGTTCTTGGCCTTCCATCTTGGCGCGGACGGGGCCGAAGTCGACGAACCAGTCCTTGAACAGGGCGCGGGCCATGGCCTCCAGGGTCTGGTTGCTGCGGCGGTTAAGTTCGATCTTGTCGTCCAGCGTTCCGAGGATATGGGCGATGGCGCGTTGTTCGGGCAGCTTGTACGCCGGGATTGGCAAACTACCAATATCTTGCAAATTGAAGTTCGGCTGCGCCGACTGCGCCGCACTACGCAATACCCAAGAGCGGCATTCAGGCGAACTTAGCGTGTAGTGGATGAAGCGAGGTTCAGCCTTCTCCAAATCTAGTCTGATAATGCCAACGGCTTGATTTGTGTTTGCTGGAAGTATCGATCCATGAACGACGGCTGTCTTCCCCAAGTAGACCCCTGCCATTGAGAAAAGCACGTCCCCTTCTTTCAACTGCGAGCGTCCAAGTTTAGCGTGAGCCTCTTCATCAATGAACGCAAATGTGACTGGATTGATACTCCCATTAGCACTAATTGCTTCCGATTTTACGAAGTTTATTCCCTCATCAACGAATGGATAGCCAAGTGTCGTCGGTGTAGTCCCTTTTGTTATGCGAATAGAAAGCTCGCTCAAAGGAATAGTGATTGCTTCACCCGCCATACCCAAGCTCCTTCAGGTTGGCTTCGATCGCCGCATCCAGTCGCGCCGCTTCCTGCTGCTGTTCGCACCACTGAGCGCTCAGCCGCTGCATCTTGTCCGCAAAGGCTTCGCCGTCGTCCTCGGCGGCCTCGGCACCGACGTAGCGGCCGGGGGTGAGCACATGTCCGTGCTTGCGGATCTCGTCCAGGCTGGCGCTCTTGCAGAAGCCGGGGATGTCCTCGTACTTCCCGGCCTCCTTCTCGCCGCGCCATGCATGGTAGGTATCGGCGATCTTCTGGATGTCGGCATCGGTGAGTTCGCGTCGGGTGCGGTCAACCAGCTGGCCCATGTTGCGGGCGTCGATAAACAGCACTTCGCCACGCCGATCGCGCAAGGTCGCATTGCCGCGCTTGCCGTTGGACTTGTCGCGGGCGAGGAACCACAGGCAGGCGGGGATCTGGGTGGAGTAGAACAACTGGCTGGGCAGGGCCACCATGCAGTCCACGGCGTCGGCCTCGACCATGGCCTTGCGGATTTCGCCTTCGCCGCTCTGGTTGGAACTCATGGACCCGTTGGCCAGCACCACGCCGGCGGTGCCGTAGGGCGCCAGGTGCCAGTGGATGTGTTGCAGCCAGGCGTAGTTGGCGTTGCCCACGGGCGGCACGCCGAACTGCCAGCGCGGGTCCTCGCGCAGGCGGTCGCCGCCCCAGTCGGAGATGTTGAAGGGCGGGTTGGCGAGGATGTGGTCGAAGCGCAGGTCGCGCAGCTCGTCCTTGTGGAAGCTGCCTTCGTTGTTCCAGCGGATGTCGGCGTCGATGCCGCGCACGGCGAGGTTCATCTTGGCCAGCCGCCAGGTGGTGTAGTTGCTCTCCTGGCCGTAGATGGCGATGTCGCCGATACGGCCGCCGTGTTCCAGCACGAACTTCTCGCTCTGCACGAACATGCCGCCGGAGCCGCAGCAGGGGTCGTAGACGCGGCCTTGATAAGGCTCCAGCATTTCCACCAGCACGCGCACCACCGAGCGGGGTGTATAGAACTCGCCTCCGCGCTTGCCCTCGCTGCCTGCGAACTGGCCGAGGAAGTATTCGTAGACGCGGCCGAGCACATCCCTGGACCTGCTTGTACCGTTTGGGCCCTTCTCGTTCAGGGCGATGCCGGAGATCAGGTCGATCAGCTCGCCCAGCATCACCTTGTTGAGCGCCGGGCGGGCGTAGTCCTTGGGCAGCACGCCCTTGAGGGATTCGTTGTCCTTCTCGATGGCGCGCATGGCGTCGTCGATCAGGGTGCCGATCTCTGGGCGTTTGGCGTTGGCCTTCAGGTGCGACCAGCGGCCTTCTTTGGGCACCCAGAAGATGTTGTCGGCGAGGTATTCGTCCCTGTCTTCGGCGGCTTTCAAGTCCTCGGCCAGCAGCTCGGCGTGGCGCGCTTCGAAGGCGTCGGAAATGTACTTGAGGAAGATCAGCCCCAGGGCGACGTGCTTGTAGTCGCTGGGCTCCATGTTGCCGCGCAGCTTGTCGGCGGTTTTGAAGAGCTCGGCCTCGAAACCGAGGTTGCCGCCGTTGTTGTAGGCGTCGTTCTGAGCCATATCTAAATCCTTGTGCGGTTTTTATATATCAATGCCGATGCATCCATGGCTTATCTAAGAACGCCGACTCGGTAGTGTCAAATCGAATCCATCCCGAATCGATGTGCCATATACAACAACTTGATGTTGAGCCAAACGCCCTAAGAGGCGGTTCATTGTGCACAACGCCATGCACAACGGCACCGCTGGGCAAGGCGCCACACCCCAACGCATAGGCATCTCCCCGATCAGCGCCCCCCCCATCTAACTGCATCGTGCCCCTGCCTTCGCCAAATTCGGTGCCACAGACTGATCTCTATTCACGCGGGGCAACGGTTGGCTAAGGAATTCTTTGCTCAGCCCGCGCGTATGAGCGTTATACGCCCATGTAACGAACTGCTCCAGCAACCGCTGATTCTCTTCCTCAAGCCGCTGGTTCTCCGCCTCAAGCCGAGCAATCTTGGCCATAGCCTCGACCACCTGCCGCGAACCGCGCGGGGCATCGGCTTGACCCGACTCGCCAAGAGTCTTCTTTCTAAGCGCGTACGCAGCCCTGATTCGCTCATGCTTGAACAGAGCCTGCCTCGTGTACTGACTGTGCAGTCTTGTCACGATGGCGTCAATAAGCGCTTCCCAAGTGAGCTTGCCGCTCCAGCCATCCAGGATCCTGACGATCTGCTCTATCGCGTCGTCCGTCAGGTTTTTTCCCCTCCTTGCCGCAGGTTTCCTTTTGATATGGTGAGTCACGTCATCCTCCAAGCAACGCTTTGATATCATCTGGCAGTTGAAATCGATTATCGCTTGGCCTTGGCAGGCGGCCCCCAGATGACGGCTCAAGGCGGGAAGGCATCTTCGGGGTTGCCAACTGGGTCGCTGCGCCATTTGGCACGGTTGGGTCATCCATAATGGCGCATAATTGTGACAAGCGCTCTACCGTTGCCCGATGGTGATCAAGCCAGCGGTCGCTGCCCCAGTAGCCCTCCCCCGATGCGGCCTCCGCTTTTTCCATCAAACTCTTGGCTTCGTCGAGCCTCCGACGCAACGTTGCAGTCTTCTCGACGTCCCCTTTGACGCATACCAGATCCTGGCAGTGAATACAGTCCATGTGCAGTTGGCACGGCGATGCCGTGTAATCGTGTACACAGTAGCCAAGATCAGTGGTGTGAGCGGTCGGTATAACCAGACGAGCAAACTCGTCCCGGCGAATCAATACCTTTTTAGGAAGCTCGGCCAGCGGGCCAAACATTTGATCGCCACCTACAGCATCCCGGATTTTTTCGAGCATCTGACCGGAGGTAACATGATCGTAAACCTCATTTTGCTTCACATCCCGCCGACCCGACCACTTGGCAATATCGAGCTGACTAAGACCCCCTGCTTGCGCAAGCGTGTTCAGGTAATGTCGGAACTGGTGGGTTGTGAGTACAATGGGGTCGCCGTCTGGTTCGGCAAAACCAAAGTGGGTAAAGATCGACTGAAAGCTATGGGCCGAGCGGCTTCCAAGGCGCGAATTTATCTGGTTGGTATTGACGGGCTCAATCATGCACCGATACGTGCCGCGCTGCGCCCCAAGCTCGTTTCGCTTTACGACAAAAAGAGCTTCACTAAACTTCAACCCTGTCGCCTTATCGAGTACAGGGAATCCTCGAGGCAACATTGCAATAACAGCGGCCTCTACATCAGTGAACCGCGCATATATAAGTTTCCCATCACCCTTCTCGGTCTTTATTCCCTTCTGTTTGCACCAAATCTTTGCTGCAGTTGGATGGCCAAATCCCAAGACATCTTGGACCTCTAAAAGAGACAGCCATTCATGACCCAGAAGATGCGCGACATCAGGAGCAAGGTAGATTTTATCAGGATTAAGCTCGTACCATTTGGCGATATGCCTAGACTCCTCGGTGACGGCTCTGATCGCCAATAGTGCTTCCTCTACAATCGAGGCCATGGATGGGATCAACCACTTAACCATAGGATTAGCACCCTTGGCTGGCCACCAACGCAGGCCATAAGCTTCCTCCTTACCCTTTCTTGGCTCGCGTACCTCGCACACACTAGGCAGAGTCAGAACTTCCCCAATGCGGTCTGGCGCGCTTAACATAATTGCTGCAGCCGAAGCCGTAATTACATCCGAAGGGTCGGTGGCCAACCGAAATATTTTTGGAAGAGCGTCGAGTGCCGCCGGGGACGGCATCTTTTTTGCGCGCCGCTCGTCGAATTCCTTGCCAATGCGAACCGCACTGCTGGGTCGCCTTATTGGGTTTCGCCAATGCACTGGGACAGCAATTAAACGGTTTTCTGCCAAAAAAATAGCCAGCATTTCAAGTTGCCCACCTACCCGGTAGCCGGCACTTGCACTAAATCGTTCGCTGGCGATCTGTGCAGCACGATTGAGGATGCGAGAATCGACCTGCACCGGATCGGGAGTCAACCCGTTTTCCGATAAAGCGGCCTCAAGAGCCCGCAGCGCAGCCACTCGATTGTGAATACTCTTGGTTGGACGCATACCGTGCATATACCGAACATATGCCTTCGCGAATGAAAGAAAAGGCTCACGCATCATCTCTGGCACCTTGTCATCCACGGTAGCAGCGTTGGAAAATGTGATGCGCTCTCGCTTGTTTCCGTTCCCCTTGGTTGCCACCGCATCGGTCACATCCCAAACGTTCTGCTGGAATGGGAGATCTGGACCGAACACGGTCAAATTGTTTTGGCACATTTCAATAAATCCGTGCATATTCTCAGCGGCATTGATATTTGCTTTTGGTATAAACTGAACGATTTCATCCATCGCTCTTCTCCTGACGCCATGCCTCACACAATCTCACGACTTCGGCGATCGCGTAGATTGTGCGATCGTTGACCGAGGCAATGCGGAGGTCCGTCTGAGACGCGAGCCGGTCACGCTCACCAATCAAATAGTCAAGCACTGCCAGATGGGGGCCATCCAACCAAGGCTGAAAGTTCACACAGGTATAGCAGGCAATGGGTGCCAAGAAACCACAGAAACCATGTTTTCCGCAGTTACCCATAGGTCTCATTGTGGCATCGAATCTCGGGTCACATATTCGGCTAGAGGGATCACCAGCACGCGTCGCCTGGGATTCGTCTTCAATAATGACACCGGCAAATGCCTGTGCCATCGGCGCCAGATGCATAGCGATCGCGCGGTCAATTCGATCCATTATTTCCGGCCTCGCTTCGATATATACCCCAACGTTCTGAGTATCCGTGTGATCCAACAGCTCGGCAATGATTAGCTCGCCATGACCTTCTATGGCAGCCCTGGTAGCCAAGGTACGGCGAAAGCGTATGGCCGTGATATTTAGCGGCTGCCCAGTGCGTTCGGACATTACTTTCAGCTTACGAAAACATTCCCGCGACGTTAGCGCAAGCGCTGGTGCAGTACGATGATACTCAAATCCTCTTGGTTCGATATTGGCTCTTTTCCTGGACGGGAACAAGGGCGCATCAGAAGGATCGGCTAAACGTCCCTGAAACACTTCTCGAACTTCACTGGAGTGATCAACCAGCACCCTACCAATCTGCGGAATAATAATGCGATCTTTAAACTCTGCTCGAGACAACGTGTTGCGTTGCTTTGCGCGGGGTATACGTAACATGTATATTGGCGTGCCGTCCATGGCACACTCGAAACTAACGTCACGTACCTTTAATGATGCATACTGGATTGTCCGCTGCCCAAAAAGCATATACAGATAGGACAGCAAGTATGTCTCCCTATCAATCTGATCATCCGCATAGGCTCTATCCACCGCTGCCTGAATAGATTCCAATTCGATATCGGTGAATGGGCCATAGAATGGGTCATGCGTCAGCACTGCCTCGCCTTTTTTATTGCCCTGAATACGCAGACTCTGGAGCAATACAGTCGCGTCATGACTTACCCCTGGATAACCAAGGCTATACCATTTATTCAAGAGCCCGGAGAGGTTGCCAAGATACCAACGCGTGGCATCGGTAAGCGTGGTTCTATAGTTTATAAGGTCTGCACTGGTTATTTCCGTCAACCGTCTAGTCCGGTTTGCGCATATCACCCTTAGGAGATGCCCCAACCGTTCAAACATATTCTTTACGTGGTGCGGTGACATGTTCTCGGCATACCAGAGTAAAGCAAGCTTGGCAGACAGAAGGAACGAATCTGTAGCATACCAGGTGGCAAAGTTAAGGCTTACTGTGATTGACACGTCACGATATACCCACCTTTCCGATCGTGGATCGAACTCAACGCCGGAACGGGTGTGCGCCTGCGCGGGCAATTCGTGAATGGAGTCTCTATAGGATGGGGGCATCTCGGAATTATTCATCATTCTGATCTCTGTTTATAAGCTGGTTTTGCAACTCTATAGAAACCTCTTTGGCTTTATTGCGCACATAACGCCGGGTATAGACAGCTGCGGTATCCGACGTTGGCGACCAGCCCATCAGGTAGTTGCGTGCCTGTTGCTCCTTCTCCGGCGCAATGCCAGCCTCCTCCATCTTCTTCGAGAAGGCGTCATTCCACGTATGACGCAACAAGTGGGCGGAAGTTGTTCTTGGCAAAGAGGGACATCCATCCCGCAGATCCTTGAATAATTTCCCTACTGCAGCCATGGTCATAGGATGGCCTGTGCGACTAGCGACAAACAGAAAGGGATGCCTCTTTGCCCCGGTCAATACGCCACGATGATTATGAATGTAGCTTTGGGTTTCTAATAGTAACGCATCATTTAAAGGGAGTACGCGCGCTCGGGTCTTGGTTTGCGGCTGTAACCGCCGGGGGTCGTCTGGATCGTCAGCACGGCGGTGAATGGTAACTTCCTTCTGGCGGATTACGATGTCATCAATCCGCACACCCAGCGCCTCACCGATTCGCACCCCAAGAAACAAAAGCCAATGGATAAGCAATATGTTGCGATAGCGCGCGTGCTGGTCATTCCAAGGATTGTCAGGAGAATGCGGATCAATAACACGCAACAGTTCTGCAACGGCATCCTCGCTCAACCCCTCGCGTTGGTTCAGTGCGCTATGGCCCCTCTTGCGGGGGATGCGCGCATCAATTGCCTCGCGCACCAGCCTTGATGAATCATTAAGTCGCGCCACCACGGACGCATCCAAGCCATGGCGACTCAGACGTTCAAATGCAATCCAATGAAGGTATGTCCGAATATAACGTAGACGACTGGCCGCAACTTCCGGGGCCACATCAAAGCGCGGTTGCCCAGGAGCGCCCATTCGCACCTTCTCCAGAGATACCACCTTCGGAACTATATTCTCAGTTTCACCAGACAGGATGGCCAGTTCATTAAGGGGCAACCGACAAAGGCGCGCAAGATCCTCCACCTCGGCGAGCGACAGCAACTCACCGATACTCAGCCGTTTGTCGAGATCTATACCGCGCGAATCAAGGAAAAGATAGAAGGCCACCAAACTTCGGAGGACGATACCGATCGTGTTAGCGGCCCGGTTCCTTCCCCGCACCTCAGTCAGTACGAAGACGGCAGGGTCGAACATTGGTTCTCCCTCTCGATCGAGTAGCACTGGAATGCGTTCGCCCGAGGTGAGCACGACTGTCTTGACGCGGTAACCGGATGACACTGTTAACACCAAATCAGTGGTAGATGATAGCTGATATTAAAGCACGACTAGTCGCAAAATGTAAACAATAAAAATCCCAGTAGACACAAGGCATACTGGGATATAGTTAACAAATGATAACTAGGTGGGAACTAAAACGGAATATCATCATCAAAATCCTCCGTCGGCGCCGGCGGCATCTCATTCTTCCGTGAACTCCCCGCAGTGCTGCTGCCGCCACTCGGCCGGGACTGATCTTCCTCATCGAAGCTGGCCGCACCGCCGCCACCGCCCCCACGCGCGCCCACCAGTTGCAGACGGTCTCCCACGATCTCCGTGGTGTAGCGCTCCTGCCCTTCC
>JAJYPA010000061.1 GCA_021795795.1 Pseudomonadota bacterium
CCCGTCTACTTGTTGCCGCCAATAAGCGGTCTTCTCGTCCTTCGTCATAGCCATCCCTCCTCGCTGAACGCGGATCAGGATCGGTCAGGCCAGAAAATTTGGGAAGGTGGGTTGCTTAGACGCTTACATTTGATCAATGGCTTCAGAAGACTGATTGCAGACATTCATTGGCTTCGATCAAATGACATCATCCGAGACAAACAGGTAACCGTCAGCTATGGGACATGAAGCAGTCGTTGGATTTGGTGTAAATCACTTGGGTTGTTGACTGGCGCGCCAATTCGCAGCGCTTCTTGCTGATCGTCGAAGAAGATACGCTGGCGACTGATCCATCCTTTCGGGGATTTTCAGCAGCACGGATGACAAAGTAGGCAACTGCCACCTAAACATCTTCCTTTCGATGCCATATCAATATAGGCAATTTTGCTAAGGCATCAAGCACTGGCAGGTGTTTGCTGCGGATGTATTCAATGTCGCCAACTAGGTAGACGGCATCTCGTGCCCGTGAGATGGCCACGTTCATGCGGCGGTCGTCAGCGTAGAAAGTCGCGGGGCCGGTGTTTCTCACGAATGAGAAAAACACGATGTCGGCTTGTCGTCCTTGGAAGGCATCTACGGTGTCGACTTCCACTGCGAGGACTTTGCTGAAGTCGTGTTTCTTCAATGCTTGGCGCAAGGCCTTGCACTGGGCGCGGTATGGCGTGATGAGGGCCACACTGATTTTTCGCTCGGCCTTAGCTCGCTTGTGGCGATCGTTGATCTCAGCAAGGCGAGTCATGATGACGCGGATCTCAAAATCGTTGATCAGAACCTTCACTTCCTTACCCTGCTGCGCCGGTACGCGGTAGCCATTGGACTTGTATGTGAACCAGCCAAAATCTTGGAATTCGTGGTCGGTTTCCGTGCGGTGGTGCTCAAGCTCTCCTTTGTAGAAGTGGTGAGAGATGAACTGACCAATGTGCGGAAGCATGCGGTACTGCTTGCCAAGGGTTCCCTTCATCTCGGATGGCAGGTTCTCGAAGAGGCGCTCGATTACTCCGTTACGGATCAGTCGCTCCTTGTGATCCTCCATTTGCTTCAGCACTTCGGACTCTTCCGTGCAGAACGTGGGTGGCAGTTGCTTGTGGTCTCCGACCAGAATGCACTTCTTGGCCACGCTCATGGCCATGAGCCATTCAGGCATAGTAGCCTTAGAGCATTCATCGACGATGGCCAAGTCGAACATCTGAGTTTCGCTATCCATCAGATGGTCGATCTGATTGCAGGTGACGCCAATCACCTGGTGCATTTCAGTCAGGTTACGGGCTTGCCAGCGAGCGATGGAGAGAGTGCCATCGTCATTCTTTCTGAACGTATCCAGATCAGTCCACAGCCGCATGGTCAGCTCTGGAGCCGCGTCGTGCGCCTTGTGCCAGAGGGCGTCTGCTCGTGTCAGTGCGTCTGCTTGCGGAGTTTTTTCACATTCAAACTTACTGATGGAAAACTCTGGGTAACGTAGGATCAAGTCCATCAGCTCAGGAGAGGCCTCCTTTGCCAGCCGGTCTAGTGCGTTGTCAACGGCCACGTGTGTTTCCGAACTGATCAAGATGCGAGCATTGGGCTTGGCTTTTATCAATTGCAGGACGATCTCCACGATTGCCGTTGTCTTGCCGGTGCCAGGCGGCCCTTGTATGAAGAACAGATCTTCGCTGGCCAAAGCTTTGAGGATTAGCTTGAAGGCAGGATCGTTGGGCTGGTAGCTACTTTGGATCGGCTTAGTCGGATGGATCGATATGGAGGTCGAGCCTTCGCGGGCCTCGAACTCCGCAATAAAGGCATCTACCCTAGCCTGTGTGTCAGGCGTGTTTTGGTCCGGAACGCGCTCTTTTTCGGCATTGTAGTTCTCACCGGGGATAGAGATGTTCTCGTCACCCTCCCTGGCTCGGTTGCTGTAGTAATACTGCAGCAGCCGATTGTGATTGATGTTGCAGTTCGTGCCGGCGCGAAAGCCCAGTAGATATCGGATCTGGCGCTCCAGCTTCGGCTTGGTTGCCTTGTCCGTGTTGTCAAGCAGCTCCGTGAGGTATTCCAGCCAGTGGTCGATGTGATCGACGAAATCAACGGATACACCGGTCTCGGCGTGCAAATTTAGATGATGTGCGCTCATTTTACCTCAGCGGTATTTGTGTTCAGGAGCGTTTCCACGCCAGCAGGATTCTTGCAGCCGAGCTTGTTTATGAGCACGCGACGCACACCAGGGGTCTTTGCTTCTTTCGCACTCAACGGGAGCATGAACTTGCCGTTGAGCAGCTCAAAGACAACGTCCATGTCCGGATGGATCGTAAGCACGCCGAGACTATTTTCTGCCATGTCGGCAGTAATCAGGGTGTCGATGGCCAAGGCAATTCTGCGGGTTGAGAATTGAGGCAACGCGGCCAGCAGCTTGTCCTTGGTGTTGTAACCAGAAGCTACAGCCTTTGAGACTGCGACGATGGCTTCCTTGATGGCCTGGCGCCTCCAGGAGAACTGCAGTTCAATTTGCGGTTGCATTTTCAATCATCTTTTGCTTCTTTACCCAGTGTTCGCGCTTTTGCTTGCTGGTGTTAATGTCGAAGGCGAACCAGGCATTGAATTCGCGGTCGGAGTTTAGCATTTCACACAGTGCATCCATGGCCGCGTCGGGATGCAAAGGCTTGATGCGATCAATATAGCCACGCAGTTCATCGCGGCGGTTGTGTAGGAAGGTCCTCGCCTCAATACGTTCTCCCATATCCTCCCAAGCAGCATCGGCCTTGCGTTTCAAGCTGTCGCGTTGAGTTTTGTCGTTGGCGAAGGTAACTGGGAACTCTTTGCTGTTATGTGCTGCTTTTATACGGGATGCATAGTACCTGCGTTCATCTTCGAGGCGCTTGTGATTCTCTCTGGCGATCTGGACGCTCGTGTGCGCGGTATTAATGACCTCAATGATCTCTTTCAGTGTGCCACCCTCTCTGAGTTTGCTCATCCACTCTTTGACGTACTTGAGTTCGCTTACCTCAAATGCATAGTAGGCCTCAAACTTCTTGGCAATCTGGCTCCAATGCTCAACGCACGATTTGTACTTCTCAGCCAAGGCCTTCTTGTTGGCCTTGTGCTGTTGGTCCACCGCCTTTTTGCTTTTTAACAAGGCAGCGCGCTCAGCGCGTAGCTCATTGGCCTCTTTGTAGAGGGCGTTGCGGTGACTTTGAAGACGCTTGAGCTCCTTCTTGAACTCATCGTGGTTAGATTTTGAGGTGCTATCAATACGAGCCTTCGTTTTCTCAACAAAGTCGTTGGTGACCGTCAGCTCCCGTGCCGCAGTGAATTCGCGCCATACATCGCGCCCCTGGCGCTGGGATAGCTTATTCAGCTCAGAGATGTATGCATTGAGCAAGCCGATCGTGGTGACGATGGTACTTATCTTCTGAGAGACGATATCGATCTCTTGCTGACACAAATCTACGTGCATCCAAGAGTCCACGCAGGTGAATGTGAAGCTTTGAAACTGATTAAGTTCTGGCAAATAACCTGCCGTTATCTTTAACTGCCCGTTCATAAAATCAATATAGGTCTTCAGTTCCTTGTTGCGCTTTTCTTGGTGAACCTTGATCTCGCGTGAGTATTCGCTCTTCTTGGCTTGAATGCGCTTGTTGGCAGCTGCTTTGGCGCGGTCCAGCTCGCGGATCAGCGACTGTGTGTGCGCTTCCTCTTTTTCCAGCTTGGAACTAGCCAAGTAGTGGGCTATGGTTTTAAAAATCATAACGACAGGTCCTTACTGCAGCTCAAGAAACTCGCAGGCTTGATCCCAGCCCGTTTTGTGAGGGATGAGCATTTCCATGCGGGTGAGGATTGTTTCTTGCACGACCTGCTTGATAGTGTAGTCTGCTTGATTCGACACGGTGAAGCCTTCGAGCTTGTCCTGCAGTTCCTCAAGTTCATGGGCAAAGGCTTGCGAGCGATCTTCGTTCTCGTGCTGCTTGCGCAGCTCAATGTCCATCAGTGCGGAATGCTCGAAGTAGCTCTTGCGCACAGGTGCGAACATTAGGTACTGCATCTCCAAGTACTGATTGAGATCCTTGCTCATGGCATCGAACTGGTCGAATGCCTGCTCGGTAATGCTGGCACGGGCTTCTTCGTACTGGCGATCGATTTCTGTGATCGCTTTGTTGTACTGATTGGCCAACTCTTGCATCATTGCGCGTTCTTGCTCTGGCAATGCATCAATCTGATTGAGGATGCTGCTTTGAACGGCACGCAGTTGGTTCTTGCGGGAACCATACTCGGAAATCACCGAGATCGCGCCGCTGAAAGGCAGGATGTCGCTCCAACTGAAGGTCAGCTCAGACATCTTGCCAATCTTGCCCACATAGGTAGACAGATTGATCTGTCCTCCATTAAGCAGTTCCAATGCCGACTTCAAGTCTGCATTGGCGAGTGCAACACCCTTGGATGAGAAATGGTTGACGTAAGCACCGGCTGCAACAGCGAACCCAATTGCAAACACTGCACCGCTGGCCATCACGCCCAAGGCTCCCAGTGAGGTGCCACCAATCGCGTAGCCTGAAATGGCTGCGGGAACGCTTGCGCCAAGGTAGACACCGGCACCCGTACCCACGCTAAATGCTAAGCTGGTGCCAACAACCTGTACCGCACCACCAATCGTTGACGAAGCAAACTGCAGATTGTCAATCTCACCTGTTGAGAATTTGTACAGGTTCTGGGCCAATTGTACTGTGATTTGAGCCACAGCTGCAGCTATGTTGCCCTTGATGAGTTGTTTACCGATCGTCTGGCCGATGGCTTTGCTGGTTTGTTGAGCCGCAGCGTCAATCATGGCCTGGCCTGCATGCTGGAGGCTGGTGATCAGCAGCGCGTTGCCAGCACCCTTTACGGAGCTGACTACCACTCGTTGCGCCGCTTCCATGCATTGACCCATGGTCAGAGGTTCGTCGCTACGCAATACCTCCAGCAAGATGGTTGCACCTTCGCTGACAGCGCCGCCAATTGCGCCTGCCTTGGCTGCATTGCGGTATTGCATCGAATTAAACTCGCTGCGCACGAGCCCCTTTTCCTTGTACTCAGGACCGTTCTCTTTACTTTTTGCTTCCTTTGTCAGTTCTTCAGCGCTGCCGTCGCCCTTGCGGTTCAGGCCTTTGCTGAAAACCTTGCCATCGCTGGATGTCAGCGTGTCGGTGGCGTTGTCGGCGGTGTCCTGATTGCTCTTGGAGACGTTGGGGCGCGTATCATTGTTACGCAGCGCCTGCTTGCGCGCCGAAGCCTTCACGGAGTCGACCTGATCTTTCGGCACGATCTTGCCAACGTCGTCGTACTTTTCTGGTGATAACGCAGCAGCGGTCTTCTCACCATCCTTATAGAATTTGACCTGGTGCTTGGTTGTGCCATCAGGCGTTGTCACGTGTATGTCGGCCACGGGGTCGTTATGGGTGCCAACATCGCGGGTGGCGCGATGATTGTTCTGTCCCTTGGCTGCGGCTTCAATATTGAACGAACCAGTGTGATGCGCTTCTGCTGCAAAGCCCTGCTGCACGTCCATAGACTGATTGGTGAATCCGCCTCCCTTTTGGGAAATAGATTCCTGGATGCCTTTACCGTAATCGGACAGTGCTTTATTCAGAGCGTCACCCTGCAGTTGATTCCATGCGCCTTGGAATTGCGAGATGCCTTGGTCAAGCGCGTCTTTTATGTTTGGTTTGTTCATCAAATACTCGGCTCTATCTGTCGATTCGCGCCCCAAGGGGTGCCATAGATTGGTTGATTCAGCCAGCCTTGACTCTATGCAGGACAGAACTATTGTAAAGCGGTCGTTAGTTTTGTCGGCTGTATGATCGACAGCTTTCCGGAATTGAGTTTGCAAGGCTGACTGGCTCTTGCTGGCGCATCTGCGACCTTCACGCCAGCATAATTACATGCATCTCAATTGGCTGCAACGTCCACATTAGAGCCAATCTGATTCCGGATTGTCCAACATCCGCTGTTCATTGGGTAGCGGTCATTCATTTTAGCAGGCTGAATATCCGCTGATGGCCGATATTACCCGTTCCCAATCTGGATGTGAATGGCCGCTCCCGCTCCCGCTGCCTTGCAGCCGTTGGCATCGGGGATCGGGGATCGGGGATCGGGGATCGGCAGAAGTGATGTAGCGAACAGGCGTAAGAGTAAATACTGAAAAGTACTAAGGTATAATGATGAGGGCGCGCAAGATGTAAAGTCGTCCTGGAATATGCGCACCGAGCCCATGACAAACCAGCGCCAATCACCTAAAATAACACCATGTGATGCCATGATGAGGTTCCTCTTATGCGAACGACAGTCAACCTGGATGATGAGCTCCTGGCCCAAGCCAAAACGCTCTGTGGCGTAGAAGACCGTGGCGCCCTCTTAAAAGAGGCCCTGCGTGCTTTGATTGAACGGGAAAGTGCTCGTCGTCTCGCTCGCTTGGGTGGAACAGAACCACAATTACAGAACATTCCTCGTAGACATGGTCACTCTTTCGCTCAGAACCGGCTTGTCCGAACCAACATCTGCGAATGCGGCAATGCTAACAAGGGACTGACACATGACTATCCCTACTAAATGAAGATAGGCTTAGTCAGAGCCAATATTGAGCCATACTTAGGATCAGCGGTGATGATCCGAAAGTCTGCAAAGAAATAACGGAGTATAAAAACATGGATTCTATTTTTCAAGAACTAAAAGATATTCTTCATGCTTTACCGGAAGGATCGATAAACAAAAAAAATTCAAAGCAGATCATAGCTCTGTTAGAAAAGTGCTGGGATTCAATATCTGGAAGTAGCCAGGAATCGACCACGCCAGATAAATTAGAGCGGGCTGAGGGTGTGAAATGGCAGTCACCCAATCTGTTGTTTACACTAGAGCGCCACGGCGGGACCGTGAAGGGTTCCACCCGGGGGAACCTGCACCATTGGCAAGTAGATACAAACAACTGGATTGCTTGCATCATCAAAAAAGGTCATCGCCAACTAAAAAAACAAGCCGCGAAAGAATATGCCAAGCCAAAATGCATTGAAATACTTGATATTATAACCCAAATGAAAGACCACATATGGATAAAATGGGCGCATGATCACACTCAAGCTAGGTTGTTTATCACTCATGTTATCCCAGATGACGGCAAGCAGAGAACTATATCCGGAAGACGAAAAAGAATCAAAGAAGAGTTGCCAAAATATTTAGAACCAGAAGGATGGATGCTACAATATAGCGGGAATATAATTTCTATAGTTCGTATACCATAAACATAACCCTTCTGAGTCGCTACGCTGCAACGAAGATGAGCACGCTGAAGATTGATCGGACAAAATTACTTCCCCCCAATCTGAGGAAGGATCTTGCAGAAGCCATCAGCATCTATACGGTACGCGCCGCCAGCAAGCTCAGGCAGCAGGAGTCCGCAAGTGCCGCTTTGCGGATATATATTCGCACCAATCCCTTTCAACCCGACAAACCTCAATATCATGCGGCACAGACCGTCACCCTCTCCCACCCCAGTCAAGATACACGCATCCTGATTCAAGCCGCCCTCACCGGTCTGAAAAGCACCTACCGACCACAATTCAGCTATGCCAAGGCCGGAGTGCATCTCCTTGGAGATCAGTTTCATGCACAGGCAAGCAGACAGACCTCTTTGCCTCCTGCGAACAGGATGAGCGTTCAGGGCGCCTTATGATCGGTCTGGATGCCATCAATGCGCGATTTGGGAGCCAATGCTTTGCAACCGGGGGTCGCGGGACTACAGAGCGTGCGAGACTGGTCTATGAAGCGCGGCAACAAGTCTCCAAACTACACCACCTGCTGGGCAGATTTTGCTAAAGTAATGGCTTGAGGATTAGTATTAACGCCGAGAGCACGACATAAGACATGGGAAGGCCTCTCTGGAGGTCGTCTAAAGGCTGATAGCCGTCATGAGTCAAACCCTGATAGTACCGGTACAGTCCTTGACCAATGGGATTATAGATGATATTAGATACATGTCTGTAGTCTCATTACCACATCGTGCTACGGATGGCCTAACGCCATAATTATTATTATTAAACTACCAAATTAATCGAGAAAATGATGATGAATATCAAAAAACAAAGTCAACTATTTGGTGATCAATTTGATGATCAATTTGAAAATGAAGAAGATTCGTCGCTATCAGCACCTAAGCTTTTAGATGGAGTGGTTGTAACTGATACTGACTGGACTACTGAAACCATATTAAGCCAATTAAAAAAAGAAAATATTTCGCTAAATCCCCGCTTTCAAAGGAGGGATGCATGGGATGATAAACGTAAGAGCAAATTTATAGAATCTATCTTTCTTGGCTTGCCAATACCACAAATTGTCCTTGCTGAAAAACATGACTCCAGAGGGCGCTATATAGTTATTGACGGCAAACAGCGGTTGTTGTCACTTATCAAATATGCAGGCACCAATAATGGTACCAATCTCAGGCTCAGCGGGTTAGAAATTAGGTCCGACTTAAACGGCAAAACGTGGGAAGAACTTATCACATCAGATGAGCATGTGGACGACGTTGCTGCATTTGAGAACACTCAGATTAGAACAACTACAATTAGAGGGTGGAAGGACGAAAAAGTTCTTTTTCTGATTTTTCATCGACTTAATTCTGGCAGTGTACCTCTTTCTCCACAAGAATTGCGACATGCACTTCACCCCGGAAAATTTATCGATTTCGCTTTCCATTTTACAGAAAGAAGTTCTGTTTTTATATCAGTTTTCGGTAAAAATGGCGAGCCAGATTTCAGAATGCGTGACATCGAACTTTTGATTCGTTTTATTGGTTTTCAGATGTTTATTTCAGATTATAGAGGTGATCTCAAAAAATTCCTTGATGGAACTGTTGAAAAAATGAATTTAGAATGGGGTAAGGTAAGTGGAATCACGGAACATTTATCCATGGAATGTGAGAAGGCAATATTTCATACAATTGAAATGTTTCCAGATGACACTGCGTTTGTGAAATGGACAAATGATGGTCCAGAGCGGAGATTTAATAGGGCCATATTCGACGTGATGACTTATTACTTTTGTGACGATAAGGTTCGCAAGGCGACTGTGGATAACCCTAAAGCGACTATTTTGATCGACAAATTCAAGGGGCTCTGCATTGAATCAGAAAAATTTAGAAGCTCAATTGAATCAACCACAAAAACTATGGAGGCGGTCATAACTCGCTTGTACTTATGGGGAATCTGTATAAAGGAGGCAACGCAATGCACACCAAGTGGCTTCACAATAATAGAGGAGCTGGCAGAAAAGTATGGAATATGCTGAGTACGCACACCTTAAGGATCGTGTCCAAAATTTAAAGCAACAATATCTGCCACCTGTGACAATTAGACCTTTAACTAGAGGACAGGAAGATGATATCCGTGCTCTTAGAGTGTTGGTGCACGCAGAAATCGAAGATTTTTTAGAAGCATTATGTGAATTGCTTGCCGTTGAATTGGGAAATAAATGCAAATCACAACCGAATACTATTTACAGAATTTGGGGGGAGACCATTTCAAGTAAATGTATTAGTATAAAAAACGACAACAATGGAGTAAAGGAAAAAAATATTCGCAATATGTTTGGGCCTCTAGGCTTTGGGGATTCGGAATTCGATAAAATAAGCAGCATTTTTCTCAGCAGGATGGATACGTTGGGAAAAGATAGGGGTTTAGTGGCCCACCGTTCTTATATAAGAGCTACCCAGGGTTTCAATCCCAAGCGAGAGGATCTATTTATCAATGAAATAATGGGCTATCTTTACGACTTCTGTAAGGCTGTATACTGGCGGAGGCTACTTGGTTTCTATAACTAATATTCGCGGAGATTGTCTAGACGTTCAGTCATGACCTTTCTGTCTCGCCCCATATAGCCTTCTAGAGCCAGATAGTCAGTCATGTGGTAAAGAACAATAGCGGCCAGCCGCCCCCGACGAACATCCTGAACATTTTCGAGAAATTCGGAAACCGTTGGCTTAACAGTTGAAGAAAAATCAGCCGAATGTGAGGACATTATATAGCTCCGTTTGTGCAGCCAAACGCCAGCCGTAACCGATGCATTTGTAGCGAACGAAAATTGCGTTCGAGTTCATGGCTTTGTTAGTAAATCATTTTCCAACAAGTTCCTGCGCCTTTTTCACCAAGAATGAATGAAAATCCTTGTGTTCGACGAATAATTCATAACCTTCACGATCTTTCAAACGCTGAATACTAGCAGAAATGACAGCATCAACAGTATGCCTGCCACTTTTCTTACAGGCTCCATTTGCATACGCCACAACTCCATTTACAGATGACTTGAATTTTTGAGTGTTTGAGGATTGAACATCAACATCTTTAACTATGCAATCAAGTATTTCTCGCCAAGTCCGATTGTCCTCTATATCAAAATGCATCTCGTTTGGCAGTACCCACCAATGGATACGCCCACCATTCAATCTTTCTTCAAAATGTGACTCTGCATAATCGAATGGACTAGATGGAAACACATCGCCCCGATTCAACGCATTAGCAATTGTTCCATTTGTTCTTCCCGAGAAATTGGTAATACCATTCCGTTCATAAGCATATACAGCATTCTCATGAGCAAAGTTAGCCAACCTCTTGGCAGAAGCGATTGGGGAGACTTGGCACTCCCGAGATATAAACTCATTAGCTTTCGCCAGGTCCTGGTTATTAGTAATCACGTCTTCAATATAACTGAGCGGCATAAGTAGCTCTGCCGCGAATGCATTTGCTTCCGCTTCGATTGCCCAGTAATGACTTGTTTCATGAACCTCTTCCGGATCTAAATGATCAATAATTGTTCCCACATGCCACGGAATTATGACATGACCTAATTCATGCGCCATGGTAAAACGTTGACGAATTATTGGCTTGTTTCTATTGACAATAACTCTAGTAGTCTTGCCACTAACTTTCAGATTCAAAGAGATTCCATCTGCGCCTTCGAAAGGGATGCTTGCGAAAACAAGATCAGCATACTTTCTCACCAAGGACTCGACGTCTACGGGAGGGCTTAGTTCGTATTTCTCTACTAAGCGGCGAGCGAAATTTGTAGCGGCGTCCACAGCTACTCCAACATCCCCTCGTTCTTGAGCCATCGCATAAGTTTTAATGCTTTGTCAGGACCGTCTGATCTTGCCGCCAAAGGAAGCGTTTTCTCTTCATCTAGAAGATCGGAGATGTTCTTTCCAAAATGGTGGGCATTGATGATATATGGCAGCACATCAGGGTTATCGACCCACAGTGAGTATTCTGTTTTAGACATACCGAGGTAACGATGCAAAGGAAGTTTGCTATCTCCATCATGCCAAGAATCCACAAAATCATCGATATCGTCGGGCAGAGCCAGACCGACAAGACATTTCTCAATAAAATTAGACATCGATCGTTCTCCCCTTAACTGCATCTTTTATCATTGTCCCATGAATTGGCTCGATTACCCCGAGGTGCTTGCCGCGCTTATTGAATACTTCGATCTCTCCGTGAAGGTTGTCCCACGTATATATCCGCTTTCCATCATCGGATCGCCACCTTCTTTCTCCTGAGAAAACACCGATGTATTCGCAAGTGTTCAAGAATGATAGCTTAGGTATTGGCACTGGCGCCATGCAAGATCTCTCAATTTTTTTGCCAACGCGGAGCCCAACCGAGGAAAACCGCGTTTTTTCTAACAGTTAATGTAGGGACCGGTGGGTCAGGACATTATTTGATATAAAGACGGCGTCCATAACACCATATCATCATTTTTATTTAACAATATTATTCTCCAATCGGTCCCTATATGCATGTATGAAAAGGCGGGTCAGGCACTGTCCCTCTTTGTGCATTGGAATTATGCTCCAACTTTTTGTCGTCTACCATAGGAGCGAATATCATGGGGTTGGCCCCGCCCCCACCTGATGGACATGGTATCCATCGTCTGCCGTCGCCGGCATTGCAGTCCCTGCATCGAGGACAACCACATCCCACCTAGGTGCACTGCGCACTAACCAAAATTATCTGGACGTCCGGTTACGCTGCTATGCCGACGATGGCCTATTACTCGGTGGCATTCTCTGAGCACTATACCACTTCAGCATTGTGAAACTTTCTGATCCGATTTGGATGGGAATCCTCAAATTTTCAGTAACACATAAAAACCTGTTACATTAAAAAACATATATGGCTTGATCCAGAGTGTTATGACCCGATTTCTCCATACCGCAGACTGGCAGATTGGTCGCCAATATGGCTCTATGACAGCGGAAGACGCTGCGGCACTGGCTGAGGCGCGATTTCAGACGGTAGCGCGCATTGCCCAATTGGCCAGCTGTGAGAGCGTAGACGCCGTCCTAGTGGCTGGCGACGTATTTGATGCGCAAACGGTAGCTGACCGCAGCATACGCAGGCTCTTCAACGCGCTAGAAGCCTTTTCTGGTCCCTGGATTATGATCCCCGGCAATCACGATGCGGCCCTTTCTGAGAGCGTCTGGACCCGGGCTGAGCGGTTACAGGCCATTCCCCGGAATGTTCACTGCATTCTTAAACCAGGTATCGTCGATTTTTCTCCACTGGGTTTTATGCTTCTTGCCGCCCCCCTCACCCAGCGGCACACTTACAGTGATCTGACCGAATGGTTTGATAGTGCGGAGACCCCAGATCAGATCTTGCGCATCGGTATTGCCCACGGTGGCGTACAAGGTATCCTCTCCGACGGAGTCGAAGCCACCAATCCAATTGCACCTCAACGCGCCAGCAGTGCGCATTTGGATTACCTGGCTTTGGGGGATTGGCACGGTACCAAGCAGATTGATGCACGCACCTGGTACGCAGGCACTCCGGAACCGGATCGTTTCCGCAATAATGACGCAGGCAATATCCTACTGGTAGAGATCAGCCAGCCCAGTGCCGAGGTGCAAGTCCTCCGCCGTTCCGTCGGTGCATTTAACTGGCGTAAAGAAATCCTGCATCTCAGTGTATCCAGTGACCTGGATCACCTGACCGAGATCCTGCAGTCCTGTGGAAATCAAGACGTACTTCAGCTGGATTTGAGCGGAGAAGTGGATCTGGCTGGGGAGCAACTTCTGCAACTTGCCCTGGGTGCAGCAGAAGGCCGGTTGCGCAGCATTATCGTGGATCGCACGGAACTTCGCTTGCTACCCACCGAAGAGGACATAGCGGCACTTCACGCCGATGGATATCTCGGTGAGGTCATTGCCGAACTCCGCAACCGGCAACAAGGAGAATCCGATGTGGTGGCCCGAGAAGCCATGGCCATACTGGCGACCCTGCTCACTGAGCGCAGCACGTCGGGTACAGCTGCATGCAGCTGAGCAGACTCCGGATTAGCGCCGTCCGTCAATTTCGCGAACCCCTGGAGATTACCGATTTCCAGGCAGGTCTGAACATTTTCGCAGGACCTAATGAAAGCGGTAAAAGCACCATTGTCCGAGCTATCCGCGCCGCCTTTTTGGAACGGCATCGTTCCAGCACCGTGGATGATCTGCGCCCTTGGGACGATAGCACTGCCGCACCCAGCATCGAACTGGACTTTACCATTGACACGAACCGCTATCGTCTGCGCAAAAGCTTTCTGCACAAAAAAAGTTGTGACCTTGAAATAGCGGGCCAAAAGCTGGAAAGCAATGAAGCCGAAGACCGCCTGGCAACAGAACTTGGCTTCCAGCTGGCTCTCAGAGGGGCAAGCAAGCCTGAGCTCTGGGGTATCCCCGGATTGCTCTGGATTGAACAAGGGAATGGTCAGGAAATCAGCGAAGCCGTCGGCCATGCAACCGATTATCTGCGCGGTGCCTTGCAGGATTCCCTGGGTGAAATGGCAAGTAGTATGGGAGACAGCGTGCTCAAGCACATCGTATCCGAACGGGCCAAACTGTTGACCATCACCGGCAAACCCACAGGGGTCTTAGCCCTGGCCATCCAAGAACGCGACAGCACCCAGTCCCGTCTCGATACCTTACAAGCGAGCATCACCCAATATCGTCAGCAGGTAGATCATCTGGGTGGATTACGAGAGCAACTCGTCCTCACAGAACAGGATCGCCCTTGGAAAAGCTACCGCGCCAAACTGCAAGAAGCAGAAACCCAATACGCGCAAGTGCAGCAGCTGGAGCAGCAGCATCAACAGGAGCGCCGCAATCTCATGAGCCATGAGCGTCAGGTGGAATTGCTCAGCAGAGAAATTAACGGGTTCACCGAGCAAGAGGATCGCTTAAAAGAACGCGCAGCAGCCATGCAGAAGGCCCAGGAACAGTGCGACAGTGTAAATGCCCGACTGACCCCACTGCTTCAGCAACAAGAAGCCGCCGATCTTGTCTATCAAGAGGCCCTGGAACACACCCGTCAGGCGCGTCAGCAGGCGCAGCGCTTCCATCTTGAGCAGGATATCCTGCAGAAACAACAGCAGTTACAGACACTGTCAAAATCTCTTCTGGCTGCAGAGGGGGTTACTGCAAAAATCACCGACCTGCAGCAACACAGCAAAGCCAGCGTCATGTCGGCCGACGATCTAAAAACCCTGCAAAAACAGGATAAAAAGCTGCAAGAACTCCTCATCCGGCAACAGAGCATTGCTACTCGACTGCGTTTTACCTTGGAACCAGACGCCACATTCCACCTTGATGGGGAAATCCTCTCCGGTAAGGGCGAACGCTTACTCACGCACCCGGTCACCCTGGAACTTCCCCAGATCGGTAGCCTGCACATCCTACCAGGGGGCGGCGACCTAGTAGCGCTGCAGCGCGAATATCAGACTCTGAACGATACTCAGTGTAGTCTGCTTCAGAAACTGGGCACTTCCAGTTTAGATAGTGCTGAAGCCCTTTATCTGCAACAACAGCGCTATCAGCAGGACATCAAAAACGCCGAAGACTTACTGGCCATTCATGCACCTGAGGGCATCAATGTGTTGCTCTCCCAAAAACAAACGGTAGAGATGGACATCGCTCATACTACCGGCCAGCTAGCCGCCATGCCCATAGGCGCGGAGTCCTTGATCCTTGATCCCGCCTTGGCCGAAGAGCAGCAAGATGGAGCCCGCCAGCGTCTCCAGCGGATCACGCGAGATTTGAATCAGAGTCAAGAAGCCCGCATAAAAGCCCAAGCGGAATATACAGCGGCAGAACGAGAGTTCCGAACTCTGCAAGAAGCCGTTCAGGACCCTCAATATGCCCAGCGCCGAAAAGCCTCTCAACAAGAGTTGCTGCAAAAAATCGCTGAAAGAGACGCCTTAACCCAGCGGGTGCAGGATCTCCAAATGCGTATTGCCGAAGCCCAGCCGGATATCCTTCAGCAGGATATCGAACGCTGGCGCCGCAGCGCCGAAAATGCGGAAAAACAGTTTCAGCAACTCCGCGATCAGATTCTACAATTAGAAACCCGCCTGGAGTCTGCAGGTGCCGAGGGTTTGGAAGAACAATGTGCAGAAACTACAGCACAGCTGGAGCAACTCACCCGCCGTCACGGTGAGCTGTATCGCCGCGCCCAAGCCTTGGAATTATTACAAAAGCTTTTACAGGAGCAACGGCAGGCCCTCATTCAGCGACTACAAGCGCCTTTGCAAAAGCACCTGCAACATTATCTCCGGATCTGGTATCCCCAGGCACGCCTGAGTCTTGATGATACACTCCAGCCTGGCGCTCTCACCCGTCCTGGACTGGCTGGCCAGGAAGAGAATCCCTTTGATGCCCTGAGCTTCGGCGCACGCGAACAAATAGGAGTCATCAGTCGCTTAGCCTATGCGGACCTCTTGCGTGAAGCAGGACGTCCAACCCTACTGATTCTCGACGATGTGCTCGTTCACAGCGATGCCCAGCGACTAAGGGAGATGAAGCGCATCCTCTTTGATGCTGCCCAGCGCCATCAGATTCTGCTTTTTACGTGCCACCCAGAAAACTGGCAAGACTTGGGAGTCACTCCCCGCAGCATGGATGCGCTACGCTTGGCATGATGGCTGTCAGACCACTTGCATATTTCCCAATAGCCGAAGTATGCGGCCTATCAGGCCTTGGTGGATGCAAGAAGATTTTGTGCGGCAGATTGCGTTATTCTTTAGTCCAGACGATGATCAGCACGGTGGTTTCCCACCGATCAGGAGAAATACCATGACTGCCTTGCCCAAGTTGAATGAGCTCACTGTCAGTGAAAAAATCCAGATGATGGAGTCTTTATGGGAAAGCCTCTGTCAGCAGCCGACAGACATCCCTTCCCCTGTCTGGCATAGAGAAATACTGACCCAAAGGGAAAACGCCCTAAGTCAGGGTGTTGACCATTTTTCAGATTGGGATACCGCCAAAGCGAGCCTGGGCAAAAGTATCCGATGATTATCGAGATATCCAACGCGGCACAACAGGATCTTCACGACGGTTATTGCTTTTATGACTTCCAAGCAGAGGGGTAGAGGCGATGGTTAATGTTTAATCAGTTTTCTTTTGGCTTGTATGAGAGAGTGTTAGGGAAAAAACTTCCAACTTTGCTTGGTGAGAATTCAGGCATATCGGAGAGAACATGGAGGAAATATTTACGGGGCGAGACTAGGCTGCGCCCTGATACATTGAAATACAAAACCGAAAAAACACTGAAGCGCAAACTGGAAAACGAAATTGGACGTACATCGGTAGATGCAAGGCGCATTATCCATCAAAGTCCCGGATGGAAAAACTGTGGAGGCTTGCCGCTTGCTGATTTGATATATTGGAGCACTCCTGAATCTAGCGAGTCATGTACTAGGTCTATAGAAATTGCGACTCAGATCGACATATTTAGTCAACAGCTTCTAGATGCTGCGCAAGATATCGAATCTGCTCGCCGCACCACTCGTGAATCATGGGTCTGGCTACAGAGTTTCTTTTCAGATGATGACGATGCAAAACATATTTTACGGTCATATTCTCTTGAATATGAAATTATTACCGCTGAAAATTTAGATTTATTACGAAAATATGTAGATGCAATTACCGAAGATATGATGATTCTGATTATGTCCACCTGGGATCTTGAATTTTGCTCGCATTATTTCTCTGAACAGCTCGAAGCAACCCCTTTGTTTTCATTTCTAATGCCGAGAATTGATCCGAATTTAACTATAGACGTAAAATCCGGCTTAGTGATTCGTAGCGGAAAACCCGTCCAAAGAAAGATCTTTCAGACCGCCTCACTCCGGTTGCTCGATTTGCTGGTGGTATTGATTCGGTGGAGGAAGTGGAAAGCGCTGCCCACTGATTTGTTTTCTGTCAAAAAAATTGCGTTATTGCTCGACCGGTCTGAATCGGAGGTGGTGAGTTGGAGAGACGAAAGTACCCGATTTAATTACCATGATTTTATAGAGATCTGGACAAGAGCAATGACTGCCGACTCCAGCGGGCTAAAACCAACTCCGCCAACCCCCCTGTTGGTGGCAGCGCATCTCTGGAACCCATTGTTGACTAGGAACAAGGACGGAACTATTACGCTTCGTGACTTCTCATCAGATTATCACCAGTGGTGGGAATGGAATAAAAAAAGATTGACGGCCAACGGCTTATCTTTCGGAGACATGCTGTGGCCGTCTTGCCTTCGCTAATCTGGCAACAGATCATCACCGCTTCTGTCTTCCCAATCATCGGGGCGGTCATCCCATCCTCTGGACTCCCAATAAGCATCATTGTTAGGGTTTAACTGGTCAGCATGATTGTCGTCTTCGTGTTTTGACATGATAATCTCCATACTTTAAAAGTGATAGTGACGCCTGACTGGAAAGGCAGGATCAATATATACCCTCTGTCATTTTGATTTGTTCCAAAATCCGGAATATCTGCTGGTCCTCGGCACCCGATCGGACTCCTGCGAACAGGATGAGCGTTCAGGGCGCCTTATGATCGCTCTGGATGCCATCAATGCGCGATTTGGGAGCCAATGCCTTACAACCAGGGGTCGCGGGACTACAGAGCGTGCGAGACCGGTCTATGAAGCGCGGCAACGAGTCGCCAAGCTACACCACCTGCTGGGCAGATTTTGCTAAAGTAATGGCTTGAGGATTAGTATCAACTCCGAGAGCACGACAGAAGACATGGGAAGGCCTCGCTGATGGTCCGCTAAAGTAAAGGGTTGTCTGATGCCTGTTCAGCAGGACCCTCGATACCGATGCGTAATGGATGCTTTGGCCGACCAAACTGTACTATGATTTCTTCAACACGGGATGCCGACATGAATTATCCAATGGCAACGGTACGACGGGATGGGCAGCCGACAAATCCCGGAACGATCTGCCTCAACTTTTTGTCGGAACATGACACGCCAGATCGGGTTATCTGGATCATGAGAAGCAGTATGTTATCGATAGAAGGGCCGAGACCTACCAGACAATTTAAAACAAAAGGGTCCGACAATGACAAATTTGAAAAACTATTTTTCCATGCATAGCAACGAATTTATGTTGATTTTTGGGTCTTCCAGAATAGGATACGATCCAGTTAAAGAAATAAAAAACCGTCGTAAGCATCACTACTCATTGCAAAGCGCCGTCCATTTACTAGAGAAAACCATTTTTCCTTGCGGAAATGATTTGCGCATCACGATTAAACAGTGTGTTATCAAAGAAGAAGTTAGATACAACATAATGGCATTTGACGATGATAAAAATATAGTTTTAATGGTAATAACAATGCGTCACGATGACGGTAAAGTGCCGTGCATTAGAATTATATCGTTTAGACGAGCCAACGAAAAAGAAGCGAAAATATTTAATAGTATAATTTATCTACAATAACCGTTAAAATATAATAAATATATTTGTGAGGATTTATGAATGGATTACATGGTGGTTTGTTGGTTGTGTCTTTGTTTTCATTTTTTCATGGCACAAGCGAAGGGCCTTATACAGGGAGAAGCTATGAATGGTTTCTTAAGCATCCGGTGGCTACTCGATCTGAAATGCAGTGGTACACCACACCTAAAAGACAAGAGACCAAAAGTTGTCAGCGTGCGAATTACGCCTTCTTAGCGCAAATAAATGGCCTGCAAAAATAATATTATATATTTCTGGCGCGCAGTTCAACTTGGGCGTATTCTACTTCAATAGACGTGGCGTACCATAGGACGATGCTCTAGCTGTCGTGTGGTACCGTAAAGCCGCCGAGCAAGCCGCCCAGTTTAACCTTGTGTGGATGCATACAAAGGCCGTGGTGTGCCACAAGGCTATGCCCTGATGGGACCTCTCCTTGCTACCGAAGTGGTACCGAAAGGCCGATGAACAGGGAAATGCCAAAGCTAGGCCTGCAACAGACCAAGCTAAAGTGGGTTAAACGCCAACCACAGTATTTTCAATACCACCAACACCGAATGTCATAAAAACAAGAGAACATCTGATAGGATAAGGTTGAAGTATGGAAATTATCAAACAGCCAGATTTTTTTTAACTATTGACTGGGGATGAATGAACAGCTCTACAGAACAAGCACGTCGTCGCAACTCTGATTACTGAAGGCTTATATATGAGGCATAATGATGCTAATTTCTCATAGCGAGGTAGGAATCGCTAAACTTACTTACGTTAGCTGCCATGACTACCGGAACTGATCCGAGTCAAGGCCGCTATCTATTGTTCTTAGATATCCTTGGTTTCGGCGAAATTGTAGATACCATGGAAATTCAAAAGATATACTCAATCATCGAAAATGCGCTGAAAGCCTTTCGACGATGGGAGGAACTGAACGGTCTATTTAAGACCATTTATTTTTCAGATACATTCCTATTTTATCAAGAGAAAGAAGGGTACGGTGATTGGGCATTTCTAGATATCTACGCGATTGGAGGCATGCTGCTATCCGCGCTACTCGCTGAGAGTATCCCAGCTAGAGGAGCCATTTCGTTCGGGAAGTTCGATGTTTTTATTGACCCCAACGAAGATAATAGAATTTATTTCGGCAAAGCGCTAATTGAAGCCTGTAAAGCTGAGAAACAAGAAAAATTTATTGGCATAATCATCCTGCCTTCAGCATGGAAGCCATACGAAGAACGGCACAGTGGTGAGATTGACCTATTTGCGAGTGAAAAGGTTTGGTCAAAACGGGAAGGTGATAACGTTCTGCTTTTGAATCCATTTATAAAGCTTCGGTCTTGGTACGCTCCCGCCCTAATTGGTGAGGTTGATATACCATACTCAAAATGGGATACGCCAGAGTTTCCAAATGATATACTAGGCTTCGAATTCTTGAGAGAGAGAGCTGCGTGGTATGCCGATAGGAATGACTTCACAAGCCATATTGCGATCAAATACCACACAACGATTCGTTTTCTTGAGTCTATAATGGGCAAAGACCTTTACGCGTGGGGTGAGCAAGCTGCACTTCCAAAGAACTTCTTAGGAATATGAGCCTCGCCAACTATCGCGGTGCACCCCAAAGCCCGTCCCCCGTCAGAGTGAAATCTTTTGACAGACAAATAAAAACTCTGGGATTCTTCGGTTTCTTTGAAAACCATTAACATGAAACTCATTCCTACTGTCACAGCCTTATAAACCCTATGCCTGTAGCCTACTTATTTCCCGATTGACTACGGCTAATCGCTGCTCGAATTGGGCGATTTCCTCGGCCAGAGCCTTCTCATAGGTCTTGCCAATTTCTGGGACCATTTCCGGACGCTGTTGATAGAGCAGATAGAGTTCATACTCTGAACTTTCTCGGAGACGATTAAGCCCATCAAGCGCCTCCAGAATTGCAGACTGCAAGGATTCGTGTAAACGTCGTAGGGTGGCTACTTCAGCACTTTCGGAGAAGTCCAGGCTTGGCTCCCCATTTTTCAGCAAATATCCATTGGGGTTATCGGCGATTTCACGAAGCGTTACAATGTCACCCTCGTCCTTGGCGCGATTGATCCGCTGCATGAGGCGCTCGTAGACCTCACGACGCTTTTCATCCTGAGCATAGCGATCCGGGTGGAAAAGGCGACAGAGTTTACGCCACAAGGCCTTAAGCTCAGAGGCTTCTTCCTCAGTGGGTTCATGGCTGGCGTCTGCGTCAGTGGCAGCTTGTTCATACTCCGCATCGGACTCGGATTGGGCCTGCTTGTATTCGTTGGCCACATCCTCAGCAGCCGTGTCACCATCACTGAGTAGTGCGTTTAGATAATTTTCCCGGTAGAACAAAAATAGCTTAAGCCGGTCCCGCTTTTGGTAGCTGGGTCGAAGAAGTATGAATATCTTGCCTTGGACGGCATCAGTCCCCATGCGCTCGCGCGTGTACTCTGTCTGCACCTCCGCCAGTCGCCCCCTTGCCTCAGCGATAAGCTGTCGCATCTGCTCTATTTCAAGGTTCCGGTAAATGACGATGCCCGGTCCAAGGCCCGTAACCAACAGGTCAGGATCGTATGCTGACGATGCACCCTGGCAACTATTGGATTCGCCTTGCAGGCGTTGTAGCTCATCAAGATACCATTGCCCCATAGCTGCACTACGAGGGTTTTCGGAGCTGGTCAGCCAAGAGAGCCACTCGCGTAGGGTCGCGTCTTTCAATGCCTCATGAAAATCACGGCCTTTATGCTTACCAAATGGTATCCTGCGAGGGTGCCACAATGATTCAGTGAAATGGCAAATAGACTCGAAAGTTTGTAGGTTGCGTTTTTTTGCTAGGGGTTGAAGCACATCGCCAAAAAGATCAATGACTGTCTGCACATCACCAAGGCCCGTGTGCGCTCCCCGCTCCGGCAGGTGATAAAATTGTCGCAGGGTTTGCAGCTTACAGTTACCTGCCGGGACCGGATCGAGCAGACGCCGGGCAAGTTCTAATGCACAGAAGCCGCGCTGTCCGATGGGTGCAATACCCAGGCGTTCCCACTCAGGGATAAGGACTTGGTCCAGATCATAAGCCAGGTTGTAGGACACTAAAGGCAGAGTCCCAACGTAGCTGCAAAAATCTGCGTACACATCCAAAGCGGGATCCCCGTCACGCTCCAGGATTTCCCGTGTGTAACCATTGACCCGCGATGCCTCGGGTGGAATGGTAACGTTTTGATTCAGCAGGCGGCGGAATGGCTCACCCTCAGGCTCCCATCCAATCATCCGTTGGGCTGCAAGTTCGACCGCATAGATGGGCACTCTGAGGCCGTTCGTTTCTGTGTCCAGCAATACCCACGGGGTGTCGTTCACGGGCGGGTGCCGATGATGCGAACGTGGTCATCTACTTTAAGGGTTTTGAGATTCTTGAGGGGACGGATATCGAGTTCCGTAAGGAGATTTCCACGACAATTTACCTCCCACAGATCCGGCACAGGCGTCAGGTCCAGCTCGGTGAGTTGGTTGTCACTACAGTAAAGCTCTCGCAGATTTGGCACCGCTGACAGGCCCAGCTCGGTGAGTTGGTTCCCCCAACACCCAAGCTTGGTCAACTGTGGCACCCCTGACAAGTCCAGCTCGGTGAGTTGGTTTCCCCCGCATCCAAGCGTGGTCAACTGTGATACCGCTGACAGGTCCAGACTTGTGATCTGGTTGTCACTACAGTAAAGCTCTCGCAGATTTGGCACGGATGCCAGTCCCAGCTCGGCGAGTTGATTTCCCCAGCAGAATAACCACCGCAACTCACGCACAGGCCCCAAATCCAGCTCCGTGAGTTTGTTATGATAGCAGCAAAGATTAACCAGATTTGGCACAGAGGCTAGTGCTAACTCAGTGAGTTGATTTCTATCGCAAGTGAGCCTACGCAAGTGAGGCACGGGTGCCAAGTTTAGCTCGGTGAATTTATTTTCAGAGCAATCGAACCTTTGCAGTTTAGATACAGACTTTAGATCTAAATCGAAAAGTAGATTGTATGAGCAGTCTATATCCTCTAATAATGGCATTGCTGACATATTTAACGAATTTATTTCACAACTACGGCAGACCAACTTCTTAAGAGTCGGCAAACGTGGATTTACCTCTCTACCATGGAATAAATCTACTTCTTCGTAACCATGTAAGTACAGCCTTTCGATAAGCATTCCATCCAATAACTGAAACTCGCACTCCGGTGTTTCATGGAAAAACCAAGTCAGGCTCTTGATATGCCCATCTTCTACCATAAAGCGGTATTTATCATCATAATCCTCTCTAAGCCACGATGTGTTTTCACTAGGCGTCATCTCTGTCAGCATCTTTACCACACCATCTGAGGTCATGCTAAATTGCTCAGCCCACAGACATATCTGCCTATAGTCCAGGTCGCAGAGCTCGTAGTCACCTACTTTGTGGGGCGTTTTTGAGGGCACGATCAGATAGCTTCGCGCAATCTCCAGCGCGCCCTGAGTCATACGTTCCTTCACACCCCCAGGCTGACCACTGGGGCTTAATATGGCGCGGGATGATCCGGGCTGTAGGGCTTTGGAGGGATCGTGGTCAGTCATGGTTTTTATAGGTTAGATAGAAACATTTGCAGATGGCTTACTAATAACACCTGGCGAGATCAACATTTCAAAAATGTTCTCTGCCGCATCTTTTGCGGAAACTCCTTCAAAAGTTGAACTGGAAGTCATCTTTAGCGCACCATCAACTATAATTTTAAATGGCCCAAATGGACCTTCCGGTTCGATGGTAACCACTTTCCCAGTTTTAACAGACAACGCACCAGAAAGTTCATTTCTGTAATCTTCATACTGCATTGAACAATGTAACATTGTTGGCACTCCTTATAAAAATACAAATATAGAGCGCTGAAGTAAAACAAACAAGACACAAGATATTGTGTCAATTCCTGCTCAACAACGAACCTTTTCTGAACACCTAGTTACTGGACACTTCCGGGGCCATTTCCGGCCCTGATTCTGTCCATCAACCCGTCCAGATTTCAGTGTCCACAAAACCCCATACGTTCAGCTACGCACCGTTATACCCTATGGTGTATCTCCAGCCACTCCTTCAGCGCTGCGTCAATGCGGGTCTGCCAACCTGGACCTGATGCCCGGAAGCGGGCAACAACCTCTGGTGAGAGCCGCATGGTAACGCGCTCCTTGACTGGAGCCTTCTGCGGCCCTCGCGTGGACAGCTTGGCCTGCAAAGAACTTGGCAGGGAGGTAAACGAACGGGCACTGGCAAAATCCTCCGTCGTCCATTCTGGATTGCCGTTCTCAGATTCCTGATGAAGGTCTGCTGCTTTCATAACGCTTGATCTCCCTGCGATTCGCTTTCCGAAAACTGATCACTCGAATACCTGTAGCCTGTTCCACAAAGACCAGCGCATGCAATCGCCCGTCCAGGGTTCCCATAGCCCGGATCCGGGTCTCACCATACTCGCGGCGGTCGTCCACGCGATAGAGCGCGGTGTGGAAGTCAAAATCTATCGCCTGATCAAAACTGAGGCCGCGTTCTTGAATGTTGCGGGCATTTTTAACCGGATCATAGGTGATTTCCATTTGCCTTTATTGTACGCACAATCTGTGCATGGGTCACGCGCCTGTCACAAGATGGCATCGGCATGACATACCACTCTCGCAACCGACCGTTTTTGAGAGGCTTCATCTGCTGGCCATTGTCGCACGGCAAATCAACGGGTTGCAATTCTCAAAAATCATTCTCACAAGACTGCTGCGGTTTCCAGCCTTAGTGATGGGTTTTGAGAACATGATGCTCAAGCCGCTGGACGACCGCTCCCGCTGCCCTGCCGCCGTTGAGCCCTGATCGTCGCAGCAGACTGATTGCGGACATTCAGCAACGGAAAACAAATGACATCATCCGACCAGTAACCGTCGTTCATGATTAGGGTGATTGGGGATGACAATGGGCGTGTTATACTGTAACTTGGATTGTTACGCTGCACCGTTAGCGCAATCGAATTTACGTTAGGCCACAGGACAGAAACATGGAGCGTTACGCAAATCTTGGTCGTGACTCCAACATAGCTTCCTACGAATTTGGGGCCGGCTCGATCACAGTTCAGTTCAATGATGGGTCCGTTTATCTCTATACCAACCAAAGCTCAGGTTCAAAAAATCTCGCCGAGATGCAGCGTTTAGCGCAGGTTGGCCAAGGGCTCAATAGCTTCATCAACAGGTTCGTTCGCAAGTGCTACGCACAAAAGCTTCGTTAAATAAGGCCTTCCAGTTAGGGCCTAACATTTCGTCCAAGCGAACGGCTACGCCGCCGCTCAACTCCAGCGGTAGAGGTATATTTTGGTGGATCAATTTAAAAAATTTACCGATTTAAGAAATGAAAAAACTATGCATATTTACGCTGGCTGATGTTAATTTCAACTGGAGCATTTTCGCTGTCGGCAAATGTCCTCTTTGGGAAGACTTATCCAAGCAATTCCATCTTGGTCTTAAAGGCAGCATTGACAGCGAATGCAATTGGAATATTATTTGGCGCAATCTCCGTATACGGTGAAGCAAAGCTAACTAACGGTGCTGTTGATTTGCTGATTGATAAAGAGCTTTTGAAGGTTAATGGAAATCATGAGGCCGCATCCAGAGTACCAACTATTTATGCTTTGCCATCGTACATGCGAGTATTTGAAAGGCTTTTCTATCTGTCCTTATGTTGTTCACTTGTTTTTTGGGTGTGCTTCATATGGTTGCAATAAAAAATATCTAACCCGTTGCTGCTGTGCATTTCCCCCAGCTGGGTGGGAATGACCGCTCCCGCTGCTTATGTGTATGTACACATAAGCAGCGTTATGTATACCTCGCGATTATGTATAGTGCGCATGTCTTGCTGGCTGTAAGCCCTGTCAATGCTGGCCATTTGGTAGGAGCGGTATCGTGATGCTATACATAAAATTGGTCGATTCGGTGTGTAGTCACCACGACAGCGCTCCGCATGCGCCACAAATCAACACCCCAGCCACCGGCTTGATCGATGGCCACAATGCTG
>JAJYPA010000496.1 GCA_021795795.1 Pseudomonadota bacterium
CGGTGGCCCTCTGCGTCTTCATCGGGCTCTTCCTGGGGCACCAATGCCTCTCGTTGCCGGGCTAATGCTTCTTCCAGATGCTCTTCTGTATTCTTCGCGCCAATGTCCGCCGCATCCGTTAAGCGCTCACCCTGAATGATCTCAGCCATATTCACCCCCTACCGTGTTCTCTCGTTTCTTCAAATGCGATTACCCGCTTTTGGGCCGCCGTCCGCGTTTCCCCTTGCCATGCTCTTCCAGTAGCTTTTCGCCTCGATTCTGCAGGGTTTCTGCATCTACCGCCAGCGCCAACTCAAGCGCGGCAATGAAATGCCGATAATCCCATTCAGGTGCCAACGCATAGGCCGCGCGGGCAAACCGTTTTTCCTCTTCAAGCTTATCCTTGCGGACAGAAGGCGTCTGCATCAAACGCTTCTTTTGTTCTTCAATCCTGGCAATGGCGGCACGCTGCCGTTCCATAATTTCTGCATGCTTCTTTTCCAAATCTGCCAGACGTTGTTCCGCAGTGCGCCGCACTCGCTTTTTGGTGACTTCTTCCATGATACATTCCTTGTGATCGGTGGTGTTAAAAAAGAACGTCCGATTATATGCTAGCCGTTCCGTAAAGGTGTTGGTGGTTTGACTGAAGGCCGCACCAATATTGGGTTTGCGGCCTTTTTATTGAAGAAAAAATCTCCGCCGATGGCAAATCCTCTGAGAACCAAGCTACGAGTAGGTTTGCGGGAATCAAGGCACCAAAAACCAACACTTTTAAGCAACGGCTAGCGGCAAAGCCGGAGGATATTTACTCACGTGAGCACAAACAGGTCCGAGATGGTCATTAGCAGATAGGCTTCAACAGGAAGTGATCTATGGAACAAGATGGGTGCCGTACCACAAATGATCGGCTGTCTCGGCTATCAAGGAATGTGCCGCGATGTTACGGAAATTGCATTACGGACTTTGGACGCCCCAGCACGACTGACTTAAAAAATATGAAACTCACTATTTGAATTTTAAAATACCTAGCCTTCTTGAAAGTTGGTACACTGTTTTAGCCGATGGTATCGACCATTAATATGCAGACGGAGGGCATTAATCATGTTGGAAAATTTGAGCCAAGCTTACCTATGTCATAAGCGCATGCCATTACCGCGGTTCGGTTTTGAAATGATCGAGGCCGCGTCCCAAGAAAACAAGGTCGTTAACGATGTCAATACTCTCGCGCTGTATGATGATTTAGCAAGAAGCGGCATGGTCGTATTTCGAGGATTCAGTGACAGCCTCGAAGATTTCAATGAACTCGTAAGCGTGCACTCAGCCCGAATCACTTTTGATCCGGCTCGAAAGGCATCAACTTCAAATACTGCGGAAATCGACGCAGGAAGATTAGAGATGGGTTTACACCAGGAAAATGGCAACCTGCCATTTACTCCAGATATGCAGTGGTTTTATTGCTTGGTCCCAGCAAGAGAGGGCTCACAAACCACAGTGTGCGATGGCCACCGTGTATTGCACGAGCTTTCGTCATTTACTCGTAAATCCTTCGAACAGCGAAAGATAAAATACTCACGCAGAATCCCCTGGCTAAACGTCAGGCGCTTCCTGAGTATTGAGCTTCAGGTTCCACAGGATGACGTGACAGACGATCATCTTGAGCAGGTTAATGCCATGGTTAAAGGTCAGCGTTACCTAAGGCTTGACACTAATCTCATCAAGTCAGAGTTGATTGCCGATGCGATCACTACTAGTCACTTCTCTGAAAAGAAGGCATTCTGTAATTCGCTGCTGGGCCCTAGCGTCAATTATGAACCCCCTGTCATCACTTGGGGCGATGGCGAAGAGATCGATTTTCATACCTGGGATGAAATCAAGGACGTCACCGCCACTCACACCTACGACCTCTTTTGGAACAAGGGGGACATCGTCGTCATAGACAACAGCCGGGTTATGCATGGCCGACGCAGACTCGCAGATGCCTCACGCCGAATCTTCGGCGCACAAAGTTACCGCAAAGAAGACGTAGTATGAGCCGTATCGACCAGTTAATAAACGCACATATCGACACGGCGAGCGATCGCATCTTCATTCGTGAACAAGGCGGTACGGATTATACGCTGTACCAGCTTCGCGACGAGGCAAACATGATCGCTAGTCGGCTCGCCGAACTGTATGGCGATTGCCGAGGTCTGATCTTTGGTATCGCCATGCGCTCCAGTTGCTACTGGATTTCCGCGATGATGGCCATTGGCCAACTCAAGGCTGTACTGCTTCCCATTCCACTCGAATTCTCCGATGAGCAGATTTCTAATCTTCTGGGCAAGGCTACTGCCATTTTTGTGACGAATGGGATGTCTGCGGAGCGTGTTCACTCGATTTTGCCGGACGTAACCTGCATTGATGCACGTTTACCTAAGAGCTGGGATATCCCATTTCCGAACATCCAGGAGCGTATAGAACCAGGGATCTGCGCTATTATTCACACATCAGGCACCACGTCGAAACCCAAGGGGGTAAAGATCCATGCCGAGGCTCTAGGGGTGCTTGTCAGAAACGTGCTAGAGCGCGTTCCGAGCAAGCCCTTGCACTATATGTCCATCGTCCCGATGAGTCTGCTCATAGAGCAGGTGCTTGGTGTCTATCTTCCTCTTTTGTCTGGGGGGTCGATAACACTTATGCCTGAGGGCGTTGCAGAATACGGTTCACGCAGCGGCAACGCTAAAGATTATCTGCAATTCGTCGCAAAGGCGCATCCAAACTTTTTGTATCTGCCGCCCAAGATCATTGAAGAGGCGAATGATTTATTGACTACCTGCAGTCCTGAGAGTCTCTTTGGAAAAAACAAACCGCACATCATAACTGGAGGAGCGAAAATAGCTAGAAAGGTATTAGAGGAGCTCGACACTCGCGACATCTATATCTTCGAGGCATATGGACTCAGTGAGAATAGCTCGATCATTTCTTTGAATTACCATGGAAATCGGAGAATTGGCTCCGTCGGTCCGCTACTTGATGGAATAGAGCCAAAGCTAGTTGATGGGGAATTGCTAGTCAGGACACCTACGCTTTGCGCTGGTTATTACAATGCCGACGACACTTCCTGCGAACTGTCTGATGGCTATTTACACACTGGCGATATCGCCGAAATTCGTGATGGATTCCTCTATATAACTGGCAGAAAGAAGCACGTTATCATTCTTTCTACTGCCCGAAATATTTCCCCAGAGTGGGTAGAATCTGTCTACAGGGAAAGCACGAGCATTGATGACATCATTGTCATGGGGGACGGACGTGATGAGCTCGCGACGCTCGTATTGTCCCGCGCTTCATTAGAAACCGTCCGGAAGGAAATGGCTAAACTTGACTATAAGTTGGCTGACTTTGCACGCATAAATAGAATACGTGTCGTCGAAGATATAGATTCCTTCAGATCCCATTACTACACGGTAACTGGACGGCCGATGCGGAAGAAAATTGAGATGGACTTCATCGAATCATTGTACCCGTGAAGCGAGGAAATAGACATGTACATGGTTCGTGGCTTCCATCCTGGCGAGCTAGGATATACGGCACTGCAACATCAAGTGTACGAAGTATTTCTCCTGCATTACGGCGCTCACCCAAACCCCGCGCCGCAGTACTTTTTGTGCCTAACTGAGCGGGACGGCAAGGTTCCCGGACATGCTTGCTTGGGATTGTGCTGTGGAGACCGAGGAAAACTGTTTTCGGAGTACTATCTCGAAAACGAGGTCGACGCACTTTACGGAGTCAAGCGCGACGAAATAGTGGAAGTAGGCCAAGTTGCATCCTATGGTGCACCTGGCTCCGGGAAAACGCTATTTTTCCATGTATTATACACCCTAGCATCGCACCTCTATCGTTATGTGTTGCTAACGGCTACCGCAAAAATGCGGGAAATCATCAGGGCACTCGATCTCACCTTCGATGATCTCGGGCCAGCAGATCGAAACCGTGTGTTGGACAAAACCATCGACTGGGGAAATTATTACGACCATGATCCAAGGGTCGTAATAGTGGATACTCGTTCAGCGCGAGTTCTGCAGCCACGTACAAAGCATCCAATGCCACATACACTAGCCTTCTCACAATCTGGTTATTTTGCTGCTCTTGTTTTGGATTTCTAATGGTACCATCAAAAAAGGCGGAAAATTTTACCATATTTTTGGCGTCATTGATAAACAGTCTTGGGGGCATTGCCATCGACCTGTATGCGCCGAGCATCCCTTCAATAGGCCGAGCGCTTCAGACCTCTCAAGCTGTCATGCTGAATACCATTACGATTTTCTTAGTCTCCTATGCGCTTGGTCAACTATTCTTTGGGTTATTTTCCGATTCCAAGGGACGCAAGCCAGCGGTTGCGACCGGTCTGCTCGTCTTCATCGTGGGTAGTATGCTCGCTACCCAAGCACACACCATCCAAACCTTGATGGTTGCCAGGGCACTCCAAGGCTTCGCGATAGGCTCATGTCAGGTTGTTGCCAGAGCTATTTTGGTGGACAGACTCAAGGGTGATCGCCTCCGCGTGGCGATTATTTACCTCAGCCTAGCTTTCGGGCTAGGCCCCGTCATCGCGCCGTATATCGGAGGAGTGGTCGAAGAGACCGTGGGCTGGCGTTGGAACTTTGTCATTTACGGGATATACGGGCTTGTTGTGCTGCTATTTGTCATTCTCGGCATGAGGGAGTCTCTCGACGCCAGCAAACGGCAATCGCTCAAATACGCCATCCTGGGATACAGAGAAATTCTTTTAAATAGGGAGTTCTTCCTGTCCGTCGTTCTCTTGGGAGGGAGCTTTTCAGCTTTCCTGATGTGGAACATCCTTGGTCCCTATCTCATCCAAGAAAAGCTCGGCTACAGCGCATCTTTCTTCGGCACCACTGCTCTCGTATGCGGGATTAGCTATCTGCTGGGAACCCTGATCAACAGGGTGGTGGCCACTCGATTCAAAGGCATGCAGATCATGAGGTTCGGCGTCCTACTGTTCATCATCGGTGTCGTTTGCATGATCGCCAGCAGCTCCGGGATCAAGCTTTACCTAATCATGGCGGGCGTCGTTTTGGTCGACTTTGCACAAGGTTTTATCTTTCCCAATGCCATGGCCCGATCCATGAGTATTTTCGTCCACCGGGCTAGCGTTGCTGCCAGCTTGCAAGGTTTCCTAATGCTTGTTATCGGATCGATCTCCTCGGGACTAGCAAGCCCAGTGCGGATTGACTCCGGAATACAGATGGCGGCGATATATGGAAGCCTGCTGGTCATCGAATGTATAGCGTTGATGTTGTTGTCGATGGACTGATGCAGAGCGAGTCCCAGACCCATCCGATGGCAGAGGAATCTCGGTTCGCCTGAACGAAAAAGGGTTGGCGCTAACCGAAGAAGCGGTGGCAATCCATGTTGCGACCCAGGACATTGTGCTGGAAGGCCTTCGCGAAGCGGACAGGCGACGTTTGGCCAATCTCTTAAAAACGATCCTCATCACACTGCCGGGCGAAGCAGTTCCTGATCGGGGAAATGTAACCCGTGAATCCGAATAGCCATGACCGGCCCCACCAGTGGATAGTCTTTACCCTGATCACAAGGTAGGTCTGAAACTTCGCCCGAGCCTAGCTAGTATGCCTCTGCTGCTAGCCGAGCGGCAGAGGCATACTGGCATGACTTATGGGGAAATGGACTTGCTTCCCGCTATCCCGATATTCTGCATAGGCTTCTTCTCGTTCCTGCAGGTCGGCGGTTCCGATTCCTCTCCAACCCGCCGCTGTGCGGGTAGCCTGCTGATACTGGGCGTCACCACAGCCATTCGGCAGAAATTGCCGGATGAGGCTTCACTCATCATCACTTCCATTACCTGTGGTGCCGGGATCGCTAATCTACAAGCCGTGATCCCGTGCGTGATCAAACGTCAAAGTCGCCTGATATGACAGCAGACGCTTTCTGCCGCTCATTTTGGTGACGGCTTAAGGCGCGGCGATGGCGGAAATGCTGAATTTTCAGACCATTTTCGGTGAAGAATGGCGGATTCGGTGATCGGCGGGCGTGTCCCTCCCTCCGGCGACCTTCCCGGATGGGTAAATCCTGTGGAGGTGACTCAGTACCCGAACTGGCGGAGTGTT
>JAJYPA010000497.1 GCA_021795795.1 Pseudomonadota bacterium
TCATTCACGGTCTTGATGCCACGGATCGCTTCAAGGGCGACCTTGGCCTTGAACTCACCACAAAAATGCTTGCGCTTCGTTTCTCTCACAACCTGCTCCTTTTTAAGGCAGGCTACCAGCTTAATTTAATGTCTGGAAACCGGGGTCCACTATACAGCAAGTATCTATGCGGACTTAAACAGAACCCGTTCAATACGGGGTGCATAACGACCGCTGCGAGAAAGACCATTTTGCTGACGAGCGATGAACAGCAGCACAGCGGTGAAACTCACCACTGCGCCGCCTATGGAGCCAGCGTCGGAGGCAAAGAGTAATTGACCTGCCACGGCCCCCAGAATCAGACCCAACAGCGGCAGAAAATACATGAGCACAGAAGCTTGAACCAAGGCGGTTGCAGGCAGCAGCAATCGAACATGATCACCGACCTGTACCGGCTGGTCGGTTTGTACACGCACCTTGTGCTGCCGTCGATTCAGTGCTTTCTGCATGATTCCCACACCGCATCCGCCGCGGGAAGAGCAGGACTGGCAGCCACTTTGGCGCTGGGTTTCAACCCATACCCCATCTGCGGTAACAGCAACGACAACACCTTCTTCCTGAATATCGGCGGTATCTGATCCGTTCGACGCCAAACCAGCCAGACGATGTTCTGCATAGGGCACGGAGCCGATGGTCGGCTGGTTCAGGAGCGAGGGATCATGAGGTTGACGGTTCATCAGCGTGCTTCCTGATTCGGGGTCTGCATCGGGTTTCGTTCCCCGCGCTCGGTGTTGGCATCCTTCGCGAGCACGGTGTGTTTGCAAATCTGCTCGACTGCTGCCATGGGCAAGTCACCGATGACGGTCAGACGAACAGGGCCGACCTGCCGTACGGCGATGTTCATGCCGTATTTGGCCGCATCGGGATCAAGCGCCTTGGGTTGAGGCATGTCTTCTACGAAGACCGAAGCAGTCGATAGACCATCGGTCACCACCATGTGTTCAAAGCGATGCCCGGTAACCGGGTTGGTGCGCCAAACCCGACTTTTGATCTTATAGCCAGGCAAATCAGGAGACACAACCCATCCCTCCTCAGGGGTCAAGGGCTCGGCAGGCTGGGACTGCCCTCGCTCAACAACCTTATAGCCTGGAGGAATGGTTTGCGGCGTGTCCATCGGGATGTCTGGCCAATCTTGAGAAGGTGTAGTGTCTCCCTGTGGGCGGAAATGGATTTCGGTGAAGAAGTCATGTTCGATCGGCCGCCCCTGATCGTTGTAGATACTCATGCGTAGCAGCAGGCGCGACTCATTATCGATGCACAGTTTGTAGCCATAACGAAACTGATCCCGCGGCACCAGTCCAACCAAATGGCAGGCACGGTCGGCTAAGCGGGATAGGCCAAGATTGACGATGTGGTAATTGGCATCCAGCGCTTCCGGCTGTTCAAAACGCTCGCCGGAGAGTCGTGAACGCACGCTGGGAAAATCACCAAAGACCACTTCTTTGCGCAAAGGCCACTCACATTCGCAGTGATTACCATGTCGGATGACTTCGCGTGGCTCGCCACTCATGGTCTGCAGACGCTCCTGCTGACCATTGGCGGTCGCGCGATGCCACAGTTTCGTGGTATCGATCTGATCCCCGCGCAAATGAACGTAAGTACCGGCATAGTCGGTCTTCTCCATCGCCTGCGTCATTTCATTCAATAGCTGTATGGCACCGGGCTCCGAAACCGGCTGAACAGATGAATCGGCAACAAGAAGCACACGCGCCTGAAAAGTCCCAGACTCAAATGTATCCGCTTCAACCGCACCGATAACAGTCAGCGAACAAAGCAGGCCTAAGAAAATGCCTCGAGTCATCCGCTACTCCGTTTGAAAGCTGGTCATGCGTAATGAGGGCATCACTTCGGAAAGATCCGGAGAAACAGATTCAAAATGAGTCATCAGGTAAGGGTCCATCGGCGCCTTGCGCACGGGTGCCTGGGCCCAGCTCGGCAAAACCGTGCCCGGCGTAACGCGAGCCACCACCGGTAAAGCCTGAACGGTACTGTTTGTGGCTGAGGGCTGCTGCAGATTCGCCGGGACATTCTGGGCCTGCTGAATCAACGCATTCTCCGGTGTATTTTGCGGCATCATCCAGATACCCACCCCAACCAGACCGGCGACGAATGAAGCGGCAATCGCGCCACGCCAGCGATTCATCGAGCGACGAACCTGAGATTGCGGGAACGGCAACACCCGCCCGCGACTCGTCGAAGCCAGATCCTGCGCGAGTTGCTGAGCCTGACCTTCGTCTTCGGCCAGCCGCGCCGAAATCAAGGCCGATACATCCCGATTATCCAGATGCTCCTGACGCAGGGCAGCCCCGATCAGGGAATAGCAGCGCAGGCTAAGACGCGCGTCACTAGCGGCTACAGACATCAGCCGATCGGTTTGATGTGGCATGCACTCATCGTCCCACCAGGCTGAAAGGGCTTCCTCGGGCGTCGAAGGCAGTGGCATGTGGGCATTATGTTGGGTATTCATCGATTTCCCCCAGATAGAAGGGTTGTGTCAAACGGATTTCGCACGATTCAAAACTCATCCCGGCTCAGGAATCCAGCAACGGCTTGATGCGTTCCTCGACCGATTCACGCGCCCGAAAAATCCGGGATCGCACGGTACCGATCGGGCAGTTCATCACGACCGCGATTTCTTCATAACTCAGGCCTTCCATCTCGCGCAGAGTCAAGGCCGTACGCAAATCCTCGGGCAATGCTCTGATGGCGGCCCGAATCTCGGCTTCCAGTTCCTGTGTGGCCGCCATATCCTCTGGACTGGCATGGTCGCGAAGAGCCTCCGGCTCGGGTAATGCTTCATCTGACTCATCTCCGCCACCAGAGTTCAGTGAAACCGAATAACCACTTCGAGCGTCCGCAACTAATTGGTTTTTCGCGGTGTTGACCGCAATGCGATACAGCCAGGTGTAGAACGCACTTTCACCCCTGAAATTCCCGAGTGCGCGATAGGCCTTGATGAACGCTTCCTGGGCCAGATCGAAGGCTTGATCTTGATCTCGAACGAAGCGGCCGACCAGTCGCAGAACGCGATGCTGGTATTTGAGCACCAATAAATCGAACGCACGGCGATCGCCCTGTTGGGCGCGCAACACCAGTTGTTGATCTGTGGGTTGATCCGTGGCTTGGTCTGTGACCGAGGGGGTCGTTTCAGTGGCCATAAAGCCTCATACCAGCGAGCCTCGTGGCCCGTTCAAATAAAAAATGCCCAATGTTGCCGGTCTTTAACCGCAGCATCGACAGACGCGCATAAACAACGGCAACCCAAAGGCTTAACTGGCCTAGTATACTCGCATCATTCAAGTTCAATCGACAAGCCGAATCAATGCTCCCAATGACCCAAATCCCACCTGTAGACGTTCTTATCATCGGTTCGGGAGCAGCCGGGCTTTCTGCCGCACTACGATTACCCTCCAATGTCCGAGTCGCAATTCTCAGCAAGGGGCCGATCAACTCAGGCAGCACCCCGTGGGCGCAAGGCGGGATCGCTGCGGCATTGGGGGGCATTGAAGACGTGGAACAGCACATCCGTGACACCTGCCGCGCAGGAAGCGATTTGCCGGACGTCGATGTTGTGCGGCGAGTCGTCGAATCGGGAGCGAGACAAATCGACTGGTTGCTCTCGCTTGGTATGCCGTTTTCCAGTGAGTCCAGCACAGGTGAATCAGAGCACCTCCATCTGACACGCGAAGGCGGGCACGGCACGCGTCGCATCGCCCATGCGGCCGACCACACCGGGCGGACTCTGATCGAAACCTTGCTCGAATCGGTGTATGCGCGACCGAACATCACGCTTTTTGAACACCAGCTCGCCGTGGACCTCATCACAACGCACCGCTTAGGGTTGAACGACCAACCCAATCGCTGCGTGGGTGCTTATGTGCTTGATATCAAGTCGGATCATGTCCAGACCGTACGAGCCCACCAAGTCATTCTTGCCTCAGGCGGGGCTGCCAAGGCCTATCTCTACACCACCAATCCGGATAGCTCGACGGGCGATGGCATCGCGATGGGTTGGCGCGCGGGTTGCCGGGTGGCCAACATGGAGTTCATGCAGTTTCATCCCACCTGTCTGTTCGAACCACGGGCAAAATCCTTCCTGATATCCGAGGCTGTACGGGGCGAAGGCGGGGTTTTGCTGCTACCCGATGGCACGCGCTTTATGCCCGACTACCATCCGGATGCCGAACTGGCACCGCGCGATGTCGTTGCCCGCGCCATTGACTCGGAAATGAAACGCACCGGGGCCGATTGTGTGTATCTGGATATCAGCTTCAAAGGCAAGGCCTTCATCGAAGAACACTTTCCGATGATTCATGAACGCTGCCTGCAATACGGTTACGACATGACCCGTCAGCCCCTGCCCGTGGTGCCGGCAGCACACTATACCTGTGGCGGGATTGTGGTCAACAAGCACGGACGCACAGACATCGCGGGCTTGTACGCCATCGGTGAAACCAGCCACACCGGCCTGCATGGGGCGAACCGCCTCGCCAGCAATTCATTGTTGGAGTGCCTGGTCTACGGCGAGGCGGCTGCGCAGGATATCGTCAGCTGGCACGATTCGCCCAAATCGGCAACCCATCCCATTCCTGCCATTCCTGCCATTCCTGATTGGGACGACAGTCAGGTAACCGACCCCGACGAGGCTGTCATCGTCAGCCACAACTGGGATGAGCTGCGCCGCGCCATGTGGGATTACGTCGGCATCGTCCGCACCACCAAGCGGCTGGAACGCGCCGCACACCGGATTGCGTTACTCCGGCGCGAGATTCAGGATTATTACGCCCACTTCCGCGTCAGCAAAAATCTGCTCGAACTGCGCAACTTGGTCGAAGTCGCGGATTTGATCGTGAAATCGGCACTCGCCCGCCATGAAAGTCGCGGACTGCACTTCACCCGCGATTACCCTGAAAGCAATCCGGAACTGGCGCACATCAACACGATTTGTACCCCGCAATCCCAACGGGTTACCGCATCTGCGCCATAAACGGTCAGTCGGGACGAGGTGGCTGAGACGTCCTGTTGTATGCTCTTGCCATGCCGAATCATTTCAATCAACTCATGCACAACCAACCGCCCACACCAGGCAATTCGAGCCCGGTCGTTTCCGCTCAAACAGCGCCACACGAACATTTGCTGGCACAAATCGCCAAATACAGCCGAAGTGATTGGGCCAAACCCATCACAGACTACAACCGGGCCGCATTTGATCGTGCGCAAGATTGGCTTTTGCAAAGGAAAGGCGGATTGATTCTGGATTCAGGCTGTGGCACGGGGGATAGTTCACGCGCGCTGGCGCAAATGTTTCCCGAGCATCAAATCATCGGCATCGACCGCTCAGAACACCGGCTTTCCCGCCAGCGAGAGCACACACCTGATAACTGTTTGCTGTTACGGGCTGATCTTCTCGATTTCTGGCGATTGGCAAACCAAGCGGGCTGGCGGCCTGAACGTCATTATCTGCTTTATCCCAACCCGGAACCCAAACCCAAACATTTGATGCGACGGTTCCATGCTCATCCGATTTTCCCGGTCTTATTGGCGCTGGGTGGAGAATTTGAGTGTCGCAGCAACTGGCCGATCTATCTCGAAGAAATGGCGCTTTCACTCAATTTCCATAACAAAAAATCAACGATACAGCGCCTGCAAAACGATTCACAATCACTCACACCCTTTGAGCATAAATACCGCTCCAGCGGCCAATGCCTGTGGCAATTACGCGCTTCGCTCTGAGGCACCCGATCAATCGTTTACGCTGCAACAACGAAAGGTAAGCGCTGATTTATTCTGTGCTTCCCGTTTGGGGCAGGATGCCCCAACACGAACAAAGACGTACGTCTTTGATTCGTGAGCGCCATCGCGGGCGTGTACCGCGATGAGCGAGCTGATTTATTCCAAGGATGGAATAAATCAGCATTTACAAAGTAATCGCACTGTCAACCCAATTCTAAAATGTCCCCTTTTTTCCAAAGCTGAAATGTCCCCTTCTGAGTTGTCCTAGCGCGGGGTGGGTGGTGTAGTGTGCGCAGCCTTGCCGATGGGGGAATGACGCCAGATGTG
>JAJYPA010000062.1:0-24530 GCA_021795795.1 Pseudomonadota bacterium
GCCCGGTATCTGGCTGTAATCAAACGACACGCCCGGCGATACGAGCAAACGGTCATATTTAAGTGTTGTGCCGCCTGCGGTTTTTACTTCGCGTGTGTCGTAATCCACGCCGGTAACGGTGTCGAATACGAAATTGACACCATGTTTGTTTTTCAGCGCATCGTAGGAGATGGTGATGTCCTTCATATCCAATCGTCCAACCACAACCTCACTCGAGCCGTAGGGGCGTTGATATTCCTTGTTTTTCTCGACGATGGTGACTTTGGTTTCTGGCGAATACATTTTCATGTATTTGGCGAATGTGGCACCACCAACACCGCCGCCAATCACGACGATATGGGCTGCGTCTTTGGCGAAAGCCGTGCCTGCACCGAAAGACGCTACCGCTGCGGTCGCTGCGGTAGTCAGTTTCAGGAAATTACGACGATTCATTGTGTTCATGCTCGGCCTCACTGCGCTTCGTTTTTGGGGAATTGGGCGAAATACGCGGCCATGGCCTTTATTTCATCCGCCGAGAATGCTTGTGCCAGTGGCCCCATGACCGTTGATGGACGCGAGCCATCGGCAAACGACTTCATCGCATTCATAAATTGGGTCGTCGGCATACCGGCCAAGGGCATGAACGCGTTGTTCTGCAGATGGCCTTGCGTGCCATGACACCCGGCACAGGTTTGCGCGAGCATGGCGCTGCGGGGTGATTGAGCAAGGTTGTTTGCTGTTTCTGCCGCAGCGGTTTGGGACAGAAAAGCAAGACCGAGAGCGGCGCCTAGTATTCCAGTAAGCGAGTAGTTCATGTCAGGCATACACCTCTTTGTTGGGGTTACTCGATGAGTTGATCGCGCCTTGGCTTGCTTTACCAGAAAGATGCCCGGTTGATGTTGTGACTTCTCTGACCCGATTTGCTCATCCATTGAACCTATTTTAGATAAATCTTATTTATTAATAAAGAAAAATTTCGACAAAGTTTTTTTTATGGCATGCTGGTGGTCAAACGCTGAAAACCGTCCTTTTGTTCATTTCTTACAAAGTTTTACCTGCTATTTATTGCTTTTTACACTCATGAGGTTCTTTGTCATAAACGCGACATGATGTCGAAGGATTCGGTGCATTTTGAGGATTGTTATAGATATTGCTTATCAGAAAAGCGCGGGTTTTTAATTCGCTGTGCTCTGATATCCCAAATTGCACCCTTTGAAAATTCCGGGGTGGCGGTACGCAAGGTATCCAAAGAAGAAGTTCGGCAGTTTGCTGAACAAGCTCAAGGGGGCAATATTTGCGGGTGAACAGCGCCTGGTATCGGCAGAGATTGCTCGGCAGGCTGTGTTTTTGGTGAGTGAGGCGCAAGAATCATGCAGCCGATTTTCTGAGCGTTTCGGGCACGATTGGATTGATCAGGCGTGTCCATCCGCTATGGCTAGATAGAAATGGCATTCAGGGTTTGGTGTCAGGATCAGCAGTGATCGAAGCCCCGATGTTCGGGGCAATCATAAAGTGCTCTTGAGCGCTGGCGTTTCTGGCGCATAACGGACGACTTTGGCGACGAGGCAGTCAATTTTTATTGCGAGGGGCGTGAGAGCTCAATCCAGCGGAGGAAGATCACCGTCATACGTGGCGCCTGATTTCATGGTGTTCTTTGTGGATGCCTGAGCTGCAGAGGCTCGGAGTTCATCTTTACCCGCACCGAAGTTCATCCGCCATTCTAGGTTGGCGCGGCTGTCGGCTGCTTTTAAGGCTTCTTCGCGTTCGATGCTGCCCGCCTTCCATAGCGCGAGGAGAGACATGTCGAAGGTTTGCGAGCCTTCCTGTTCATTTTTCTCCATGGCTTCTTTCATCTCGTCGATCTCGCCCCGTTTGATCAGATCAGCAATGTACGGCGTATTGATCATGATTTCCACGGCGGGTACACGTACGCCCTGGCTGCCGATGACGAGGCGCTGGGAGATGATGGCGCGCAGGTTCAATGAGAGATCCATCAGCAATTGATCGCGCGATTCCGGAGGGAAGAATCGGATGATTCGGTCCAGCGCCTGATGAGCGTTGGTGGCGTGCAGTGTGGATAGACAAAGATGGCCGGTATCGGCGTAGGCCAGCGCATGTTCCATGGTGGCCTTGTCGCGAACCTCGCCGATCATGATGACATCCGGTGCCTCTCGCAGTGCTTCTTTCAGCGCGGCGGTATAGCTGTGGGTATCGACACCGACTTCACGTTGGTTGACGATAGAATTCCGGTGTTTGAAGGCGTATTCCATGGGATCTTCAATAGTCAGAATGTGTCCGGGTCGTGCTTCAGCCCGGTAATCAACCATGGAGGCGAGCGTAGTTGATTTGCCTGATCCGGTGGCGCCCACGACCAGAATAAGGCCCCGACGTGCTTCAACCAGTTTTTCGATGACTTGGGGCAGGTTGAGGTCGGCGATGCGCGGGATGTCGCTTTTGATGAAGCGGATGACGAGAGACCATTCGCCCCGCTGCATGAAAACGTTGACGCGGAATCGGCCGAGCGATGGGCGGCTTAATGCCAGGTTGAGTTCCAGGTCGCGATAGAAGGCATCAATTTGTTCGGGGGTGAGGATGGATTTTGCATAAGTCTCGACTTGGCCGGGCTTGAGCCGCTCCTTGCCGATGAATCTCAATTCGCCCTGAATTTTGACCGCAGGTAAGGCACCGGTACTGAAATACAAGTCCGAACCTTCCTTTTCAGCCAGCAGCTTCAGAAAGGGGTCGAGAGCGGATTCATTCATTTGTGTTTCCTTGCAAAATCGCCGGGCTGGGCGGCGATGCTGTGATTCGTCTATTTAAAGGTCGAGGCTCGCGATCTGAGTGCTGGTTGTCCCTGCAGGGAAACTCGAAAAACTCCATCCCTGGATTTTTTCGAGAACGTTCATTGCGGTAAACCCACAACGATCGCAAGCAATTTCAACCGCTTGCGCAATTGTGCGGTGCTACATCCTTGTGGTACATGGGCACCCGGAATGGTTTTTCGAGGTGCCCAGAAGGAGGTTAATCCCCACTTTCTACACGCAATTGATCACTTTCATCCGTGAAGTCTTTCGGCAGGCCACGACGACTGTGCAGTTTGATATTGAGGCGGAGGTCGTTTTGCGAGTCCGCATTGCGCAGGGCTTCCTGGAACGAGACCAAGCCATCGTCATACAGATCCAGCAACGCCTGGTCGAAGGTCTGCATACCATGTTCGCGTGAGCGCTTCATCACTTCCTTGATTTCGTGTACGTCGCCTTTGAAGATCAAGTCACCGATCAGCGGTGTATTGATCAACACTTCAACGGCAGGAACCCGGCCATTCCCGTCTTCCTTGCGGAGGAGGCGCTGGGAAATAACCGACTTCAGGTTCAGGGAAAGATCCATCAGCAATTGGTGGCGACGTTCTTCCGGGAAGAAGTTAATGATGCGATCCAGCGCCTGGTTGGTGTTGTTGGCGTGCAGTGTGGCCAGACAGAGGTGACCGGTTTCCGCAAAGGCAATGGCGTGATCCATGGTTTCACGCTCCCTGATCTCACCAATCAGGATAACGTCAGGCGCCTGGCGCAATGTGTTTTTTAGGGCAGACTCGAAGCTTTCGGTATCCACACCAACTTCACGCTGGGTGACGAGGCAGCCCTTGTGGCGGTGCACGTATTCAATCGGGTCTTCGATGGTGACGATGTGACCGGCCGAGTTTTCGTTACGATAATCCAGCATGGCAGCGAGCGATGTCGATTTTCCCGAGCTGGTGGCACCGACGAAAATTACCAATCCTCGTTTGGTCATGGAAATGGTTTCGAGGATTTTCGGTAGCAACAATTCGGAGAACTTGGGGACATCTGAGCGAATCATCCGCAGCACCATGCCCACACTACCGCGCTGAATGAACGCATTGACACGGAAACGAGCGACACCCGGCAGGGAAATTGCGAAATTGGCTTCGCGAGTTTCCTCAAATGCGGCGACCTGCTTGTCAGTCATGATCGATCGAACCAGCATCTGGGTATGGTTCGTCGATAAGCTGGTTTCGGTCAGGCGGGTGATTTCCCCGTTGATTTTGGCACTTGGCGGAGCACCTACCGTTACGAACAAGTCGGAGGCGTCGCGCTCCACTGCTTTACGTAATAAACTCTGGACGTAGTTAGCTGCTTGCTGGCGATCCATGAATGCGCGTTCCTTGTTGAGTAGACATAACGATCTGCTAGCCTGAGGCTTGTATAAATTACATGAAATCTGCTTTGTTCTGTGCTCTGGCGCGTGCCTCATCCCTGGCGACAAGGCCTCGTTTCACGAGCTGCTGCAGGTTTTGGTCGAGTGTCTGCATACCTTGTGTCTGGCCGGTTTGAATGGCCGAGTACATCTGCGCGATCTTATTCTCACGAATCAGGTTACGGATCGCCGGGCTGCCGAGCATGATTTCGTGGGCCGCGATTCGCCCGCCGCCGATTTTCTTGAGTAGTGTCTGGGAGATAACAGCCCGCAGTGACTCTGAAAGCATCGAACGCACCATATCTTTTTCGGCGGCGGGAAAAACGTCCACTACCCGGTCGATGGTTTTGGCGGCAGAGCTTGTGTGCAAGGTGGCAAATACCAGGTGACCGGTTTCCGCCGCGGTGAGCGCCAAGCGGATGGTTTCCAGGTCGCGCAACTCGCCGACCAGAATGACGTCCGGATCTTCACGCAAGGCAGAGCGGAGCGCCGCGTTGAAGCTGTGTGTGTCACGATGCACTTCACGTTGGTTGATCAGGCACTTTTTACTGGTGTGTACGAATTCGATCGGGTCTTCGATGGTCAGAATGTGGTCATTGCGATTGTCGTTGATGTAATCGATCATCGCAGCCAACGTGGTTGATTTACCAGAACCCGTCGGGCCGGTGACCAGCACGATGCCGCGCGGGAACAGGCAGAGATCCTTAAAGACGTTCGGCGTGGCCAATTGTTCAAGAGACAGGATATTATTTGGAATGGTTCGAAATACGGCAGAAGCGCCGCGATTCTGGTTGAACGCATTGACCCGGAAGCGGGCCACGCCCGGAAGTTCGAAGGAAAAATCCACCTCGAGATTATCTTCGTATTCCTTGCGTTGCTTGTCGTTCATGATGTCGTACACCATGGCGTGCACGTCTTTGTGCTCCATGATGGCCAAGTTGACTTTGCGGACATCACCGTCGATCCGCACGCGCGGCTGCTCGCCGGCAGACAGATGGAGATCTGAGGCGCCGTTTTTTACTGAAAAGGCAAGAAGGGAATCAATGCCGCGATGTTCTGCCATGATCGAATATCCCTGCGTGCTAATCCTGAAATTAAAATAGTTCCCCAACATGGTGACATCGGGGGCTTAGCTCAGTCTACTTGAGGCTTGCTCAGGCAATCGTTTGAACTTTACTTGAAATCTTTCGTGTTTGTCTGCATGTGCCGAGGGGCTCTGTTCGAGCTGAAAAAGTACCGGTATCGCCGCATTTTTTGATGCGCGAGAAACCGTGATACAAAATGCCCTGATGATACAAAAAAAATTCCAATCCCTAAGCTTTATGCTTCAAATCGCATTACAAAATAAATCGAACCGTTGCGGGGTGCAACTTGAATTCACTACAGGAGTGTTTCTCCACTGTAAAAAACCGTATCGAACGCGCGTCGCATGCTGCGGGGCGGCCAGATGGTTCTGTGGTTTTGGTCGCCGTCAGCAAGCGACAAACGGTTGAAGCCATGGCTCAACTGGCCAGTCTGGGTCAACGTGATTTTGGCGAGAGTTATCTCCAGGAGGCCTTGGATAAACAGGCGAAGTTGGCTGCTCAGCCGGATGCAGCTTCTTTGGTCTGGCATTTTATCGGGCCGATCCAGTCCAATAAAACACGAGGAATAGCGGAGAATTTTTCTTGGGTGCATAGTGTGGATCGACCTAAAATTGCGCAGCGACTAAACGACCAGCGCCCGATCGAACTGCCACCGCTGAATGTCCTGATCGAAGTCAATATCGATGGCGAGGCCGGCAAGTCGGGCATAACCCCCGAGCAGTTGCCGCAGATGGTGGGCATCTTTCGAAACCTCTCACGCCTGAAGCTGATGGGGTTGATGGTGATTCCCGCTCCGGGGTCGTTTGACGGATTTCGCCGCCTGGCCGCACTCAATGCCAGCCTCGAGTCGCCGCTTCCGGTCTTGTCCATGGGGATGAGTGACGATTTTGAAGCAGCCATTGCCGCAGGCAGTACACATGTTCGTGTGGGTTCGGCCTTGTTCGGTCCTCGCCGGCAAGAGGGCGAATCGTGATACTTTAAGAAAGCTGTGTGTTTAAGATTGCGCTCTTGAATGGTAGGGCGTCGCGAAAGTTTTTTCGAGGCGCCCTTTTTAATAACATACCGATTTTTGGTGGATAGAGTTTTTTTGGGGGGGGTATGCAGGCAGCACGAATTGCATTCATTGGGGGCGGCAACATGGCCGCAGCGTTGATAGAGGGCCTGCGAAAAAATCAGGCAGACGATGCGACACATGCCCCGGTTCTGGCGGTGTCCGATCCGTCGGAGGCGCGTCGCGAACTGCTGACTTCCCTCTACAGTGTGCTCAGTTCAGCCGAGAACATCACCGCGGTTGATTCGGCCGATCTGATCGTGCTCGCGGTCAAACCCAACCTGATTCATGCCATTGCCCAGGAAATAGCCACTGTTTTGCAGCCGCACCAGTTGGTCGTTTCCATTGCGGCGGGAATCACCATCGATGCATTACAGCGATGGCTGGGAGGGCACTCCGCAGTTGTTCGCGCCATGCCGAACACACCCGCCATGGTGGGCTGTGGTGCGACCGGTCTTTATGCCTCGCCCATGTTGACGCCGGATCAGCGTAATCTTGCCGAGTCGCTGATGCGGGCGGTTGGTTTGGTTCAGTGGGTCGAGCGCGAGGCCGATATCGATGCCGTGACGGCACTATCTGGCAGTGGTCCGGCCTATATTTTCCTGGTGATGGAGGCGATGCAGGCGGCGGCAGAAGACTTGGGGCTGCCAGCTGAAACGGCCCGGTTGCTCACTTTGGAAACGGTATTTGGCGCGGCGCGACTGGCCATGTCTGCCGATGAGCCTCCTGCCCAATTGCGTGCTCGCGTGACATCGCCGAACGGTACGACCGAACGCGGTATCGCTGCTTTGGAGCAGGCCGGTTTGCGGGCGGCTTTTGCGCAGGCTTTGTCGGCCGCGTATCAACGAAGTATTGAATTGGGGCGCGAATTGAGCGCCGGTGAGGGCAGGGCATGAGCGGCAGTTTCGGTGATCCGATGATGTTTCTGGTTCGGACCCTGTTCGAACTGGTGATTTTCGTGGTGATGGTGCGTTATTTCCTGCAACTGTTCCACGCCAATTTTTTCAATCCGATTACACAATCGCTGGTCAAGCTGACCAATCCGGTTCTAAACCCCTTGCGGAACATCTTGCCAAAGAGCCGCCGCCACGATTTCGCGTCGTTACTGGTCACGCTGGTGTTGATCGTGTTGATGGTCTGGGTGTTGGGCATGATGAGCGTCGGTAGCGTTTCGGCAGCGGCTTTGATTTTCAACTCGCTGTACTTTGTCTTTTTGCTGGTGACCGATCTCTTCTTCTGGACGATACTGATGCGCGCCATCGCTTCGTGGATCGGGAATAGTCGTTCACCGGGCGTCGCCTTGCTGGAAGATCTGACCGATCCGATTCTGCAACCGGTACAAAAAATTCTGCCCCCTTTGGGTGGAATCGATCTGAGTCCGCTGGCGGTGCTGATCGCGATACAGGTGCTGCAGATTTTCGTGGGTAATTTATTGATGGGGTAACTGCAGCCTGTGCGGTGGATGTCCTGTTCTTTCATGATTTAAGGTGTCGGCATTGAGTGATGCATCTGAAAAATTAGCGCAATCCGGTTTGAGCCGGTCCGTTGGGATCGTCGAGCCGAAGACGGCCCGATTTTCCGAGCCGCTGGCCTTGGATTGCGGTCGTTCACTGCCCTCGTATGAGCTGGTTTACGAAACCTACGGACAGCTTAATGACGAGGGCAGCAATGCGGTGCTGATCTGCCATGCCTTGTCGGGTGATCATCACGCAGCGGGTTTCCACGCAGAAACCGATCGCAAGCCGGGGTGGTGGGATTCCGCCATCGGGCCGGGCAAGCCGATCGATACGGATCGGTTTTTTGTGGTGTGTCTGAACAATTTGGGTGGCTGCAAGGGATCGACCGGCCCTTTAAGCATCGATCCGGTCAGTGGCAAACCTTATGGCCCGGATTTTCCGATTGTGACCGTTAAAGACTGGGTTCATTCGCAATATCGGCTCATGCAGTACCTGGGGTTGCCCGGCTGGGCGGCAGTGATCGGTGGCAGTTTGGGCGGTATGCAGGTGCTGCAGTGGTCGATTACTTATCCAGATGCGCTTGCGCACGCTGTCGTGATTGCCGCCGCGCCGCGTCTGTCGGCGCAAAACATTGCCTTCAACGAAGTGGCACGTCAGGCCATCATCACCGATCCCGAGTTCTACGGCGGGCGTTACGCGGATCACAACACGCTGCCGCGCCGGGGGCTGATGCTTGCCCGGATGCTGGGGCACATTACTTATTTGTCCGACGATGCGATGCGGGCCAAGTTTGGGCGTGAGTTGCGTTCGGGCCAGGTACAGTATGGTTTTGATGTCGAGTTTCAGGTTGAGAGCTATCTGCGTTATCAGGGCGCCAGTTTCGTTGACCGTTTCGACGCCAATACCTATTTGTTGATGACCAAGGCGCTGGATTACTTCGATCCGGCACAGGCCAGTAATGATGATCTGGTTGCCGCGCTGGCCGAAGTTAAGGCACATTTCCTTGTGGTGTCGTTTACATCGGACTGGCGTTTCTCGCCCGAGCGATCACGGGAAATCGTGCGTGCCCTGCTCGCCTCCGGAAAGCAGGTTTCCTATGCCGAAATCGAATCGAATCATGGCCATGACGCTTTCCTAATGACGATTCCCTACTATCACCGTGTACTGGCAGGTTATATGGCCAATATCGATTTTGCCTCCACCCCAAGCGGCTTATCGAGCCCGGTGTACAGCACGGGGGGCGCCGTATGATTCGCCCGGACTGGCACACCGTGGAGCAGTGGATCACACCCAAGAGCCGGGTACTAGATCTGGGATGCGGTGACGGGGCCTTGTTGTCTCATCTGATTGAACGGCGGCAGGTTTCAGCCGTTGGGCTTGAGCTTGATGACGACAAGGTCGCATCCGGAATCGAGCGCGGATTGAACATCATTCAGGAAGACCTGGATAACGGTATCAGCGACTGGTTCGCGCCCATGTCCTTCGATTTCGTGATCGTGAGCCAGACCATTCAGGCCATGCGACATCCAGAACGCCTGCTGGCCGACATGCTCACCATTGCCCGCGAGGGCATCGTCACCTTCCCGAACATGGGATACTGGCGCAACCGGGTTCAACTCGGTCTGCTCGGGCATATGCCGATCAACCGCGCGTTGCCGAATCCCTGGTACAACACCCCGAACATCCATCTCTGTACCCTGAGTGATTTTGAGTCACTTTGTTCTGAGCTCGGTATCGAGATTCTTGACCGGGCGGTCGTGGACAGTGCGCGCCGTGAATCGGCTTTGCTGCGTGCGTTCCCCAATTGGTTCGGGGAACACGCCATCTATCGCATTCAGCGTAAATCCTGAGATTGCTTTCAGACTCGGTTCAATGTTCCTGCGACGGTTTTATTAAAGTGGCTCAATAAGCGGCTACGCAGCCGTCGCTTCGAGGATCGAATCCACCTTCCAGTAGCCCGGAACGATCACGGCTGATGGCGCCGGCGTGCCCCATCATTTCGTCGAAGGCGCTGACGATTTCCACATCATGCCCGTAGCGGCGCAGTGTCTCGAATACGTCCGGCGCAAAACGGCTTTCCAGCTTCAGCGAGGTGGACGGATTACCCCAGGTGCGTCCCAGCAGCCAACGCGGGCGGGTGATGGCGTCTTGCAATCCTATGCCGTAACCGGCGATCCGGCTGAGCAGGGCGGATTGTGTTTGCGGTTGCCCGTCTCCCCCCATGCTGCCGTAGACCATGACCCGTCCGTCGTTGAGTTCGGCCAGGGCGGGATTCAGCGTATGAAATGGTTTGCGGCCCGGTGCGATGCTGCGGGGGGTGTCCGGCTGCAGCGAGAAGCTGATGCCACGGTTCTGCCACACGATGCCGGTGTCCTGAAGCACGATCCCGCTGCCGTACTCGTGGTACAGGCTTTGGATGACCGAGACGGCGCGCCCTTCGCTGTCGATGGCACCGAACCAGGTGGTGTCGCCCATATCGCCGGGACCTCGCCAAGGGAGCACACTGTCCGGGCTGATTTTGGCGGCGAGGGCGTCGAGCCGTTCATCGGAAAGAAACGCGCTGGCCGCGATGGTCATGTCCTGTGGATCGCGGACGTAACGATCCCGAACCTGGAAAGCCAGCTTCGTGGATTCGACCAGAAGATGAATGTACTCGGGGCTGTCCGGCTCGGTATCCAGACCGCCGGCCCGTTCGAATAGTGACAGGATCATCAGCGAAGCCAGACCCTGCGTGGGCGGAGCAGTGTTGTACAACCGGCCACCGGCAAAGGTGGTGGTCAGTGGCGTGACGTAATCAGCCTGGTGCTGTTGAAGGTCGCTCTGGCGGACCGGGCTGCCAAGACGCCATAACTCATCTGCGATGGCGGTGCCGATTTCACCGCGATAGAACGCGTCGGGAGATGTTGCGGCCAGATGCTTGAGGGTGCTGGCCAGCGCGGGATTGCGTTCGGTGCTACCCACGGGGCGTGCCGTGCCATTGTTGAGGAATGTCTCGGCAAATCCGGGCAGATCGCTGAGTTCGGCTGTGCGTTCGAGCGTAGTTCTGGCTTGCGACCCGGTGACGGGGTAGCCGTTTTCCGCGTAGTCGATGGCGTCGGCCAGAATGCGGCTTAACGGCAAGCATCCCTGCCACGTCTGCTTGCTGTATTCCAGCGCCTTGTCCCACGCCGATACGGCGCCAGCCACGCTGTTGGCGGCCAGTGGCCCACGCGTCGGAATGACATCGTATTCCTGTTCGAGATAAAAGCAGGAAGTGAGATCGCCGGCCAATCGGCCCGAACCGTCGATACTGACGGGATCACTGCCCGGTGTCTTTATCAACCAAAACGCATCACCACCGATTCCGGTCATGTGCGGGTAGACCACAGCCAGTGCCGCGGCCATTGCCACTGCTGCTTCAATGGCGTTGCCGCCCTCCCGAAGTACGGCCAGTCCGGCTTGGGCAGCAAGGCTGTGCGGTGCGACCACCATGCCGCGCCTGGCCAGTGTTGATTTCAACATGATTGGTTACCTTATCTTGAGTGAAGATGGCATGAACTTTACCAGCCCACCACGCCCGGCAGCCAGGTGGCGATGCTCGGGAAGATGATAATAAGTGTCAGTGCGAGTACCTGGATGCCGATGTAGGGCATGACACCTAGATAAATGTCCTGAGTCAGTATTTCTTTAGGTGCAACGCCTCTGAGATAAAACAATGACCAGCCAAACGGCGGAGTAAGGAAAGATGTCTGCAGGTTCATGGCGATCAAGATGCTTAGCCAGACAATATCGACACCCGCGTGATGGAAGAACGGCAGCATGAGTGGGAGCACGATGTACGAAATCTCGATCCAGTCCAGAAAGAATCCGAGCAGGAACAGGAGAATCATCATGAAAATCAAGGGCCCCCAAACACCACCCGGCAGGAATTCGAACAACGAGTCGATGAGTTCATCACCGCCGAGTCCCCGGAAGCTCAGGCTGAAGATTTGAGCCATAATCAGGACAAAGAAGGTCATGCCGGTAATCTTGAATGTGTCGTACACCGTGTCGCGCATGACGGTATAGGAGAGTCGACCGGACAGGCCGACGACGATAAGTGCACCCAAAGCCCCCATCGCGGCGGCTTCGGTGGGTGCCGCGACACCGCCGATGATTGAGCCCAGGACGGCAAAGATCAGCGCGAACGGAGGGAGAACGACCTTGACAAGGTCCTTGATCAGTTGCCCCATGGGCATGGCATCGCGCTCATCCTGTGGGATGGGGGGCATGGAATTCGGCTTGAGCTTGCTCATAATTACGATGTAGACAAGGTACATGCCTGCGAGCATCAGGCCCGGGATCAGTGCTGCCGCGAACAGGGAGCCAACCGAGGTGCCGGAAATATCCGACAGGATGATGAGCACCAGACTGGGTGGAATGATCTGCCCCAGGGTTCCCGCAGCGCAGATCGTGCCGCTGGCAATGCGTTTATCGTAACCGCGCCGGAGCAGGGTGGGCAGGGTGATCAGGCCAACCGTGACCACTGTGGCCGCGACGATACCGGTTGAAGCACCCATGAGTACGCCGATCAAGATAATGGCGATGGCCATGCCGCCGGATTTTTTCCCGGAAACATGGCCGATGACGTCCAGCATGCGCTCGGCCAACTGAGATTTTTCCAGCAGCACGCCCATGAAAACAAACAAAGGGATCGCCAGTAGGGTGTAGTTACTGACGATTCCGAAAATGCGGAGCGGTAACAGGTTGAACAAGTCCGACCCAAAACCGATCAGGCCAAAGACTAAGCCGCTGACAGCCAAGGCAAATGGCACAGGAATGCCAACCAGGATGAGCGCGAACAAGGAAAAAACCATGATGATTGCGAGCACTTCCATCTCCATGATTATTTCTCTGCTCCGTCATCTTGAAAAATTTGCGCAAAGGCCTGAATGGTCATGACGACACCTTGTAGTGAAACGAGGACGAATCCCAATGGAATAAACGCTTTAATGATCCATTGATAAGGCAAACCGCCTGGATCGGGCGAGCCTTCGCCAATCGCAAAAGACATTTGTACGAAATGAAGGGACATGAATGCGATGGTAAAACCGACTGGTATCACGATAAGAAGCGGGAACAGGGCATCCATCCATATTTTTACCCTGTGGCTGTAATATTGGTAGAAAATGTCCACCCGTACATGCTCACCCTGTTGCAGGGTATAGGCTGCGGCCATCATGGCGATGACAGCCAGAACATGCCATTCCAGTTCTTGTTCTGCTACCCAGCTGCGGTGAAACAGATAGCGGGCACCGACATCAAATGCCACCAGCAATACCAGGACGAGGGTGAGCCATGCGACGGACTGGCTGATTTTCTCAATGAGCCAGTCCAAGTGTTGACTCCATCGATACAGGCTCGCAGCGAAAGGGTTCGTTAAGGCTATATCTGTCCGCGCGTTGTCTGATGATGGCTTATGCTCTGTCAAGGCCTCTTCCTCCGTGTGAAACCAATCACAGATTTTGGTTTAAAACCACAGCTTCGCTGAGGTTCAACCAGACATCCACCTGTTTTTTGTAGGCGAAGTAATGGTCATTCACCTTCTTGGCCAATGGATCTTTGCTGGTTAGTGTTGCCAAGGTGTCGAAGGTCACTTCACGCAGCTTTTGGATGATTTCAGGCTTGAGTTGCATGATTTTCACGCCGTGATTGTCCACGAGATCCTTGAGTGCGGCGGTGTTGCTTGAGTTACACCAGTCAAAACTGACTTGGTTGCAGGCCATGGCCGCGTTTTCGATGACAGCCTGGAGATCTTTCGGTAGCGACTCGAACATCTTCTTGTTCATCAGGAGTTCGGAAACGTTTGAAGGCTCGTGCCAACCCGGGGTGTAATAATACTTGGCACCGTTCATCAGACCCATTTGTCGGTCCAGGTATGGGCCGACAAATTCGGCAGCATCAATAACCCCACGTTCCAGGGCAGGGAATATCTCACCGCCAGGCAGCAGTTTGACACTCACGCCAAGCTGTTCGTATACCTTGCCTGCCAGACCGGGGATGCGCATGCGCAGGCCTTTGAAGTCTTCGATGGATTCGATGGGCTTACGGAACCAGCCTGTCATCTGCATGCCCGTGTTGCCGGCAGGCAGCGCCTTCAAGCCAAACGGCTCGTACACTTCGTCCCACAGTTGCTGCCCACCGCCTTCATAAAGCCAGGCGTTGACGGCCATAACGTCCATCCCGAAGGGAACGGCGGTGAAGTACTGCGCAGCAAATGACTTGCCAGCCCAGAAGTACGAGTTACCCCAGTTCATGTCGACGGTGCCTTCGCGTACTGCATCGAAACCGGCCAGCGCCGGGATCAATTCACCCGCGGCATAAAACTTGATTTTCAGGCGGCCACCGGACATGGCTTCTACGCGTTCGCAGAAATCGGTCGCGCTACCGGGGCCGCTGCTATAGAAAGGCGAACCTGCAGGATAGGCGCAGGTCATTTTCAGTTTATAGGTTTTATTGGAATCCGCTGTCGCAATTGCGGGGGCCATTAATGCACCACCAGCCAGGACACCGGTGGTTTTCAGGAAGTCTCGACGTTTCATGCTCATGTTAGTGACTCCAGATGGTACGTTGGCGGTGTAAACAGGTTCAGTTTACAAATGTAGGGAATGCCATTTATTAAAGCAAAGGTCGTGCCAAAGGGTATTTATTATTTAACTTATTGAATTGTATTGATATAAATGGATTTTGACTCAGTAATACGTTTTTTGTGGTGCGTAGTACTGGACAAAATATCCATGAAAAATTTTCGACTATCAATCGTTTGTAAACTACAATTTCAAAATTAATTCATTTGTATGGTCGGAAGGCTGCTAGTTCGTGCGAATACAGTACTTTTGATGGGTTTGCATTGTTTTTGTATGGCGTTGCCCTGTTGTCGTGCGTAAGCACCATGACAGGTCGTTTGGAGACCTTATGAATCGCCTGGATACTGAAATTGTCAGTTTGCTTATCAAGAACGGGCGGATGTCCTTTGCTGAAATTGCGCGACGGCTGGGGGTTACGCGGGCTCATGCTCGCGATCGTGTTCATGCTCTGCAGGAAGATGGAATGATCGAGCAGTTCACCGCCGTGATCAATCCGGAGAAATTGGGAAAGACCGTCTCAACCTTCCTTGATATCAAGGTCGCGCCGCAGGGTATTGAGCGCGTAGCCCATGAGTTGGCGGATCAGCCTGAGATTGTGAGTCTCTATATCATGAGCGATATGAAGAGCCTGCATGTGCACGCCCTGACAGATACTTACGAACGGTTGCATGAATTTGTGCGAGAGCAGGTGTTCAGTCGAGAGGATATTTTGAGTGTGGATAGCCTGACACTTCTTAAACGAATCAAGAATCGCCGCGGTGGCCCTCGCCTGTGATGATTCGGCTTATCATCTGATTTGGGTTTGCCAAATCATGTGAGCCTGATATTGGGGTATACCTCATCGAACCATTTGCTTACTCTTGGCTTGCTCTCACTTGTACTGTTCGGGCTGGTGGTCTGGTTGCCGCTTGAATCCGAGCTGCTGTTTTTAAGGAAGGTCTGCACAAATGCAGACCTTCCCGATCAGGGCATTGATGCCCTGCCGCTGAATGACGAAAGTCATTGAAATGTTGAGCATAAGGCTGGCGTGTACCGGCTTTTGCGTTTTTGACCGCGGGTTTACACCCGCTTCGCATTAAGCGGGTGTAAACCCACAAAGCCATGGATGGAATCGGGCAGAGATTCTTTCAAGAAAAGTCTGTACAAACGCAGATATTCCCGTGCAGCTTCCTTAAAATAAGTATTTCAGCAGCTTTTTCCCCCGACCAATACGAATCACTTACCCGACGCAATAATTAACATGATGACTTTATATGGAATTCCCCAATGCGACACCGTGAAGAAAGCCCGTGTCTGGCTGACCGATCACGGCGTGAATTACCAGTTCCATGATTACAAGTTGGCCGGTGTGCCAGAAGACCTGCTGGATCGCTGGCTGGGTGAGTTCGGGTGGGAAACGGTGATCAACCGTCGTGGCTCGAGCTGGCGCCGTTTGCCGGAAGCTGAACGTAACGCGATGACCACAGCCACTGCACGCGCAGCCGCTTTGAGCAATCCCAGCCTAATCAAACGTCCGATTCTGGTGTCGGATCAATTCACCTTGATCGGTTTCGATCCCGAGCAATGGCAACACACCCTCACCCAAGCGACCATCAACAAGGTGCCATCATGAACGACGCGCCTCATCCCGACCCCACCATTGCCCTGGCGCAGGATCTGATCCGCCGCGCTTCGGTCACGCCGGAAGATGCGGGCTGTCAGCCGCTGTTGGCGGAGCGCCTGACGGCCGTGGGTTTTACGATCACGCCCTTGCCGTTCGGCGTGGTCGATAATCTCTGGGCCGTGCGTGGATCATCCGGCCCGTTGTTCTGTTTTGCCGGTCACACCGACGTGGTGCCGACAGGCGATACCTCGGCCTGGAGCCAGCCGCCGTTTGCCGCGAATATCGTCGATGACGTGCTGATCGGCCGCGGCAGTGCGGATATGAAAGGCTCGATCGCGGCAATGATCACGGCCATCGAGCGCTTTGTGCAGACGACGCCAGAACCGCCGTTTCGCATGGCCTTTTTGATTACCAGCGATGAAGAAGGCGTGGCCGTCGATGGCACGGTCAAGGTCATCGAGTGGTTGAGCGAACGCGACGAGCAAATCGACTGGTGTCTGGTGGGCGAGCCCTCCAGCCGCGAGCGACTGGGCGATGAATACAAGATCGGTCGTCGCGGTTCGATCACGGGTAATCTAGTCATCCACGGCAAACAGGGCCACGTCGCCTACCCGCATCTGGCCGACAACCCCGTGCACCGTGCCGCGCCATTTCTGGCCGAACTCGCGGCCATCGAATGGGATCAGGGCAACGCACACTTCCCGCCGTCTACCCTGCAAATCGCCAATATCCATGCGGGGACGGGCGCAAACAACGTGATTCCTGGTCAATTGCAGGTGCAGTTCAATCTGCGCTTCAATACCGAAAGCACCGTGGAGAAAATTCAATCCCGTATCGAAGCGTTGCTGGAAAAACACCAACTACGACATACCTTGAACTGGTCGATTTCAGGTCAACCCTTCCTCACGAAACAGGGCACGTTCGTCCATGCCGTGGAAGCGGCTGTGGCCTCTGTGACCAGCGTCAAACCGTTGCCGTCCACGGCGGGCGGCACCTCCGATGGCCGGTTCATTGCCCCGACCGGTGCCGAGGTGATCGAACTCGGCCCATTGAACGCGACGATTCATCAGATCGACGAGCAGGTGCCTACGGCGCACCTAATCGACTTGTCGCGCATTTATGAGAACCTGCTCCACCAACTGGCAGCGGCGCAGTGATTCTTACGCGCGCCGGTCACTGACTGCCATGGGCTTACTGCGTTCCACCGCGCTGATCAGCAGCATGACGATGATTTCGCGTGTGCTCGGTTTCGTGCGCGACATGCTGCTGGCGCGCGTCTTTGGTGCCAGCCCGGCCACGGATGCGTTTTTCGTGGTGTTTAAGATCCCCAATTTCCTGCGTCGCCTGTTTGCCGAAGGCGCATTCCAGCAGGCGTTCGTGCCAGTGTTGTCGGAATATCGGGAGAAGAACACCCGGGCGGAACTCAAGGATTTTATCGATCATATGTTCGGCACGCTGGCGGCGGTGTTGATCGTGGTCGTCGGCTTGGGCATCAGTGCCGCGCCGCTGGTCATTACTGTCTTTGCACCGGGCTTTTCGGATGATCCGGCGCAACGGGCGCTCGCGGCGCACATGCTCTGGATCACGTTCCCCTATCTGTTCTTCATCTCGCTGACGGCTTTTGCCGCCAGTACGCTCAATGCCTTCGGCCGATTCGGCATGCCTGCGCTGGCACCGATCTGGCTCAATATCTCGCTGATTGCCGCCACCCTCGTTGCCGCGCCCTGGTTCAAGGAACCGGTGATGGCGCTGGCCTGGGGCGTGTTCTTTGCCGGTATTCTGCAGTTGTTCTTCCTGCTGCCTTTTCTAGCTCGACTGGGCTTGTTACCGCGCCCGCGATTCGGTCGACACGTGGGGGTGCGCAAAACCATCCGCCTGATGATCCCGGCGATGTTCGGTGCCTCGATCACACAGATCAACCTGCTGGTCGATACCATCCTCGCCTCCATGCTGATGGTGGGTAGCGTGTCGTGGCTGTACTACAGCGATCGGCTGGTGGAATTGCCACTGGGCGTGTTCGGCGTGGCGATTTCCACGGTGATTCTGCCCAAGCTCTCCCGCGCCTACAGCCGCACCGATCACGGTGATTTTTCCGGTACGCTCAACTGGGCGATCAAATTCACCGTGCTGCTGGGGCTGCCGATCTGCGCGGGGCTGGTGGTGCTGGCGCAACCGATGCTGGCAACCCTGTTCGAATACGGCTCGTTCAACGCGTTCGACACGCACATGGTTGCCCTGGCGATGTCCGCCTATGCGCTGGGTTTGCCCGCCTTTTTGCTGATCAAGATGTTCGCGCCGGGTTTCTATGCACGGCAAGACACCAAAACGCCGGTCAAGATCGGCATGGTCGCCGTGGCCGCCAATTTAATTTTCAAGGCGATCATTGTGTTGCCATGGATGTTCCTGTTCGGCGGTTATGCCGCCCATGCGGGCCTGGCGCTCACCACCGCGATGGCCGCCTGGCTCAATTTCGGCTTGCTGGCGTATTTCCTGAAAAAACGCGATGCCTGGAAACCCGATCCGGCCTTATGGTTATTCTTGCGCCAGGTGCTGGCCGCCACGCTCGTGATGGCGGCGGTCTTGCTCTGGCTGCGCCCCGACGCGGCGCAGTGGACGCACGCCCATGCGCTGACTCGAATCGTCTGGCTGTTTTTACTGATCGCGGGCGGCATGCTCGTGTACGCCGCCAGTGGGTGGTTGACGGGCTTGCATCCGCGTCGTGTCTGGCAGCATCTGAAAAATGCCAACTGAGCCATCCCATTCCTTAGTGTCGCCACTGGTTTTCATCGGTTACGGTGATATCGCCCGGCGTGTGGCCGAACGGCGTCCCGACCACCCGATCATCTCGCTCGCCCGCCATCTCGCCCCGCCGCCCGCCGGGCATCGAGCCGCATGGGCGGCACTGAATTTTGATCTGGATCGGGACGAACCACCCGCAACGTTGCCGCCAAAGGCCATCTGGCTGTATTTCGCCCCGCCGCCCAATGATGGCGTTGTCGATACCCGTGTGGCCCGATGGTTGGCGGCCATCCCGCCCGCACAACATCCGCAAGGCGTGATCTACGCCAGCACCACCGGGGTGTATGGCGATCACCATGGGGAATGGATCGACGAGCAGACACCGGCAAATCCCGCCCATGATCGAGGCCATCGCCGGCTGGACGCCGAAGCCCGCTTCGACGATTGGTGCCGTGCGCGATCCATCCCGTTGACCGTGTTGCGCATCACCGGCATCTACGCCTGTAATCGCCTGCCACTGGAGCGCATCCGCGCGGGTGTGCCGGTTGTGTGCCTGGATGAGTCACCCTGGTCCAATCGCATTCATGCCGACGATCTGGCCGATATCTGCACTCGCTTGATCGCCCGGCTGGAACAGGGCAAACCCGTTGCAGGGCTGTTCAACATCAGTGATAACAATCCTCGCCCGATGACGGAGCTGTTTCTCGCCACGGCGGCGCATTTCAAGTTGCCGCCGCCGCCGTGTCTGCCGCTGGCGGATGTGCTGGCGCAGTCCTCGCCGATGGCCCGAGAGTTCCTGAGCGAATCCAAACGGATCGACGCCAGTGCGATTCAACGCGAACTGGATTGGCGACCGCGTTACCCCAGCCTGGCGGCCGCTCTGGCCGATTGCCGGTCAGAGGACATGGCCGATGGACAGCCCCATCAGCTTGGCGCCTCGTCGCTGACGTACGGCGCTCCGCATCTTCAGCCCATTTCCTTCAATCCTTTCTGTTGTGAGTCGAGCATGACCCTGAACTTAACGCCCGTGCTGTTCGAACAGCTCGTCGATGGCCTCGTGGAACATGGTTGGTATCAATGGCCCCACGCCGTGACCGATTCGCTCTGCCAGGCCCTGCTGGATGAAGCCGAGTATCACGATACGCAAGGCCATCTGGAGCGCGCCGGTGTGGGGCGTGGGGCGATTCATCAAATCAATTCATCGATTCGCCGCGACGAGATCAAATGGCTCGACGGGCACACGGCGGCGCAGAAAGCCTATCTCGACCAGATGGCCGAGCTTCAGTTGCAACTCAATCGCAGCCTGTTTCTGGGCTTGTTCGAATACGAATGCCATTTCGCGCTCTATAAGGAAGGCGGCTTCTATAAAAAGCATCTCGACAGCTTCCGCGGGCGGGCAAGCCGGATGGTCACGACCGTACTGTATCTGAACCCGGACTGGCAGGCCGAGTGGGGCGGCGAGCTAGTGATTTACAAGGAAGATTCCGATGAAAAGTTGGCGGTGATTACGCCGCAAATGGGCAAGCTCGTCGTCTTCATGAGTGAGCAGATACCCCACGAGGTGCTCCCCACCCATAAACCCCGCGCCAGCATTGCAGGCTGGTTCCGCTGCAACGCCAGCGTGATGGGGAAAATCGATCCGGCTAAATAAATCCCCCTCATTCCCCCTTTTTCAAAGGGGGGGCGCACTCGTACAAAAAAGCGCTGACGCTCCTTTTGAAAAAAAGAGGGCTGGGGGGATTTGCCGAGTTAGACCCGATACTTGAGGGTACCTCGAAAAATCCCATGGAAGGGTTTTTCGATTCCTTAAGTCCGGCAGGCTTCTAAACTGAGAAATGCCGCAGGCCGTGCCCATCGTGCTGCAAACGTTCGAGGATCGTGCCCAGATGGTGAGCGGTGACGGGACGGATGTCATGGAAAATAAGCAATGCAGGCTGTGTATCCGGCGTGTTCAGGATGTGGCGGATCTGCTGTTCGACGGCACGCAGTCCATTGCCGGGCGTCGCATCACCCACGGTCTGCCCGCCGACGATCCGGTAGCCGAGTTCGGTCGCGGCGGCGGTCATGGTCGGGGTGTGCAGCAGGTATGGGGCACGGAACAGTCGCGGGGCGGTTGCGGCATTCCAGCCGGCTGCCTCGGCGTGTGCTTCCCAGCCTTGGATTTCTTCGCGCACAGCATCCATATGGCGGTAGGCGGGCCAGCGCGCCCAGACGTGATGCACCGTGTGATTGCCGATGATATGACCCTCGGCCAACGCGCGTGCCACCAGTTCGGGGTGGCGGCGCATGCTGCCTTTGCGCCACCACAGTTCATATGGGGCGAAATAGCGTCGCCCGGCCAGAAAGCGCTCCGGCGCATCGCCGACCATGAAAAACCCGGCGCGCAGCGGTTCGTCGTCCTCGCCGCGAAACCGGCTCAGCACATCCAGCACCGCATCGGTTTTCCCCGGCAACGGGCCATCATCAAAACTCAGCATGAACGCACGGGGCGTGGGAGCGGGTTTTTGAGGTGTCATGCCATGCCGCCATTGATGCCAATGACCTGGCCGGTGATGTACGCGGCGCGATCAGAGGCAAGAAAAGCCACGAGATCGGCGACCTCAATCGGTTTGCCCGCCCGAGCCATTGGCACGAACTGGCGAATCTGCTCCGGCGTAAATGCCGATTCGATCATGGGTGACTCGATGATGCCGGGGGCAATCGCATTGACAAGTACGCCCCGCGAGGCACATTCCTGTGCCAGTGCCTTGGTGGCGCCGATCAACCCAGCCTTGGCAGCGGCATAGTTTACCTGCCCGCGGTTGCCCATCACGCCTGCAATGGAGCTGATGTTGATGATGCGGCCCCACCGGGTGCGGATCATCGGCAGCAATAGGGGGTGGGTGACGTGATAAAACCCGTTGAGCGAAATATCGACGACGCGATGCCAACGCTCGGCGGACATGCCCGCGAGCGGCGCATCGTCGTGGATGCCCGCGTTGTTCACGAGGACCTGAATGGGGTGATCGTCGTCCATCAGTTCGGCGATGGCCCGATCGGTCGCGGCAAAGTCGGAAAGATCGAAACAGACGGCGCGCGCCGTTCCCCCCGCTGCCTGAATGCGCGCCACGACGGCTTCGGCCCGGGCGATGCCGCTGTTGGCATGCACCAGAACCTCAAGCCCTTCGGCGGCAAGGCGTTCACAAATGGCCGCACCGATGGCACCGCTACCGCCGGTGACCAGAGCGCGTTTCATGATGCATTCCTCATGCTATCGACGGCGTCCGTGATGGCAGTGACATCCAGCGTCAGCACACGTGGCGCGACGTAATCGAGCGTGACAGTGTGCGTTATGTTCGTAGCTTCGTTCCGCTCGATTGCCAGCGCAGCCAGCAGGGGCAAGGTGCGCGCGGCGGCGACACCGGTGCGCAGGGCTTCCAGTGCCGGATCGGACAGCGTATCAACGGGTGACTCGCTGGCTGCCGTGAGTGAGAGCGCGAGCTGGGCAACGCTGTGTTCGGTTCGCTCTGGCCGAAGCAGAAAACTCATGCCGAATAAGGTTGCGATCGGTTCGGCGGCATCGAGCGGCGGCGGGAAGGGGATATCGTAAATCACCAGCAGCACGGGTATCTGTTCGCTCACGACCTGAATGGCCGCCTCAAGTAAGCCGGCGCTCGCAGTCAGGTTATGCAGGGCCACCGCCGTGGTGGGTTGGCGATTGCTCTGGGCGATGGTCCAGTAGCCGGAAGCGGCGTTATGCACGGAATTGTGAAAACGCATCGGCGAAATAAGTCGGTCATCGGTGGCGAGCGCGGCGCAGATATCCGTCAGCACGTTGGTATCTCCGCTGGTGGAAGCGAACACGGCGGCGGGTTGCGCCGGATCGATCCGGGCGGCGTGCACGGCCTGTGCGGCCAGATCGACGGCGAGTTTCACCGACTTCCCCGCGCGGCGGCGTTCGGTGCCGGGCAGATCAGCAACGTTGAATGGCGGTACATCGGCGTCGAGGTCGAACGCTGCGCTGCCGTTCAGCACGGCACGGGCCTGCGACCAGTCGGCGATGCCGGGGCCGAATACGCCGATGCCGTCGAGATAAACCGGCTTGAGTGAAGAAATCGCGTCGGACGGGTGGTTCATGTGTCGAGTTGCCCCATGATCAGGCTGGCATTGTTGCCGCCAAAGCCGAATGAATTGCTCAACACGCGGCGCACCGGACGGGTTTCGTTGTCGAGCACGATGTGGCTGGTGAATTCAGGATCGACCTGCCGGGTGTGCAGGCTGCCGGGAATCAGGCCATGTTCGATGCACAGCAACCCGATGATCGCCTCGGTAATGCCGGCCGCGCCCAGCGTGTGGCCCGTCCAGCCTTTGGTGGAACTGCACGGCACATCGCTGCCGAACAGGCGGCTGACGGCTTTGTCCTCGGCGCTGTCGTTGGTGCGCGAAGCCGTGCCGTGCAGGTTGATGTAGTCGATGTCGCGGGCGGCGAGACCCGCGCGGTCGAGCGCACGCTGCATCGCCAGTTCCGCGCCCAGCCCTTCGGGATGGGGCGTGGACATGTGATGCGCGTCCACGCTTTCGCCGTAACCGAGCAAGCCTAACGCCGCTTCGGGTGCCTGTGGCCGTCGCTCCAGCAATGCGAATCCGGCGGACTCGCCAATCGAAATACCGCCACGATGAGTGTCCGCCGGGCGGCAGGGCTCGTTGGCGACGAGTTCGAGCGAGGAAAATCCATAGAGCGTCGTCAGGCACAGGCTGTCCACGCCGCCGGCGATCACGGCATCGCACAGGCCCGATTGCAGCATCCGCCAACCGCTGGCAAACACCTTGGCGCTGGAGGAGCAGGCCGTCGAAATCGAGAGCACGGGGCCGGTCAGCTCAAAATATTGGCGAACGAATTCGGGCGCGGACGATAGCTCATGCGTTTCGCGGTAATGCAGCGGCGAAGGCAGCGCACCGGTGTCCGGATCGCGTTCGCGAAACGCCAGTTCGGTATGCAGGATGCCCGATGTGCTGGTGCCGACAATCACGGCCACGCGATCCGCGCCATAACGGGCCTTGGCCGCCTGCACCGCCTGCTCGAACCCATCTTGGCGCAATGCGGCTTGTGCCAGGCGATTGTTGCGGCAATCGAAGGCGCTGAGGTGATCAACAACGGGCAGGTTTTCCAGATCGTTCACGCGACCGATATAGGTGTCGAGGGCGATGTCGAGAAAATCACAGGGCTTCAGGCCGCTGCGTCGTTCCTGCAATGCCGTGAGCGTTGCGGCCTTGCCGAATCCGAGCGCATTACTCAGGGTAAAGTGGCTAATGGCCAGCGGGCTCATGGCTGGCGATTTGGTGCCAGATGGCGGTGTGATTGGCAAGAGGGATTCAGACATGAAAAAGCATCGGTCGTTACGCGGAAGGGTTGGCTATTGTACTTGGTGGCATTGCCTTTTCGTGCCGCAAAAGCAGCTTCAATGAAAAGATCGCGCCAACGGCGCCCAGCACGACACCGGCGGCCACGTCCAGAAAGACATGCTGTTTGGTGGCCATGGTCGAGTAGATGATCGCCGCGCACCACAGGGCATTGAAGATCAGCAGCCAGGATGGCGCCCGACTCAGCCGGAGCAACCGGTGTAACCAGAAGCCGGAAAACACCGCCGTGGCCACGTGCAGGGAGGGGCAGGCATTGCCGGTGCCGTCCACATTTTTCAGTGCGCCGAATCCGGGGTACCGCGCCCAGTCGATTTGCGGTGCAGGAACGGCTGTCGGCCACAGCCAGAAAATCACCAGCCCGATGACACATACCCCACCGATTGCCGCAGCGTAGCCGAA
>JAJYPA010000062.1:24540-25779 GCA_021795795.1 Pseudomonadota bacterium
ATGCGGGTGCCAGGGAAACATACACCCAGAGCGTGAGGTAGATCAGAAGACTCCATGGTTCGAAACGGATCCAGTGATCGATCGGGGTCAGCGGCATCATCGTGACCGGGTGGGCCGGATGATGGAGCAGGTGCAGATAAGCGACGAAAAACAACGTCATGAACACGGTCGTGCCCACGGCTTTGTAAGGCATCAGCGTGATCAGACGGCGGCCGGTATCGACCCGCCAGTCGGCAGGGGCCAGAGGCTTGTGATTGGATTGGCGCACTGGCGCTTTGTTTACGTCGTTGATCAGAGAGTTCTCCGGGCTGGCTGGGTTCGGGGCATCCAAGGCACTAAGGCAGAAGGATCAAACCCGATGGAGTGTATCGCGTAAATGCCCGTTCGGTATGATGAGAGCAAATCGAACGCCCATCCGCGCATTCGGGGATGGTATGATTTCGATGCGCGGCCAGGTCGGCGCGATTCACGCACCGCATTGAGCTAAGGAGGGCGCCATCATGCCAACAGCACAAACATCAGAACCGGTTCACCAGTGCGACGTATTGGTTATAGGCGGTGGCCCAGCGGGTTCGACCGTTGCGCCGTTATTGGTCGAACGTGGCTATCGGGTAGTCGTGCTGGAAAAGGCACATCACCCGCGTTTTCACATTGGAGAGTCGTTGCTGCCTGCCAATATGCCCTTGTTCGACCGCTTGGGTGTCGGCGATGAGATCCGCGCCATCGGCATGGAAAAATGGGGTGCGGAATTCGTATCGCCGCACCACGACCACAAGCAGGTGTTCAACTTTGCCGAGGCTTGGGATAAATCCATGCCGATGGCCTATCAGGTGCCGCGCGCCCAGTTTGACGAGATTCTGATCCGCAATGCCCGGCAAAAAGGCGCGGAAGTGATCGAAGGCTGCCGTGCCAAGAATGTGGCGTTCCTGCCGGACGATCATCCGGGTGGCCCCGGCGCGCGCATCACCGCCGTGATGGATGATGGTGCGCAAACCGAATGGGAAGCGAAGTTTGTGGTCGATGCCTCGGGGCGCGACACGTTCCTTGCCAACAAGATGCAGTCCAAGCACCGCAACCCCAAGCACAACAGTTCGGCGGTGTACGGCCATGTGCGTGGCGCGATGCGCAACGACGGCAAGGCCGAAGGCAATATCACCATTTTCTGGTTCGATCACGGCTGGTTCTGGTTCATTCCGCTGATGGATGGCATCACGAGTATCGGCATGGTGACCTGGCCCT
>JAJYPA010000498.1 GCA_021795795.1 Pseudomonadota bacterium
AGCGGCTATTCTCCTCCGCGACGGGGCGTAGCGCAGCTTGGTAGCGCGCCTGCTTTGGGAGCAGGATGTCGGAGGTTCGAATCCTCTCGCCCCGACCATACAAAACAAAGGCTTGAGCGTTTCGCTTGGGCCTTTATTTTTGCCTGACTCGCCCCATGTAGGCTTTCTGTAGGCTTTCGTCAAAATTACTAGCTACTTTTGAGAGAAAAACGGGTTTGTGGTATGCCACAATCTGTGCTGGGTTGGCGCGTAGTGGCCAAGATTCTGGAAGTCATGCCCAAAGGGAGAAACCGTGATGAAAAAACTGATTATATCCGCGCTGTTGCTATCGATTTCAGGGGCGGCAGTTGCTAGGAACTGGTATATATTCGATGTTGGCAACTTATCGTGCCTGAACGCCAAGGCCGTCGCGCAAGAGCACGGCCAGCCAGAGTTCGCCACTCCTTATGCTTTCCGGCAAGCCGCAAGGCACCTCAGTACCTACGGCGGCACGAGGGTTTATCACTACGCGGACGGTCAGATGGGAGTGGTTATAAGCGCGATGCACAGAAGTATGTACTTCCTGTCTTCCCGGTCCACATGCCGTATCTTCAAGCATGTCTACACATCGAACGGCCACAATGTCTCCAACCTGAACCAACTCAAGTAACCCCCAGCCATCCCCCCTCCGAACCGCCTCCGGGCGGTTTTTTATTAATCCTTCCCGCGCGGCGAATCAGCCGTCCTGACTTCTACGGCTCCAGCCCATAAAAAACTCTCGCATCCTCAGTTTAGGGAGTAAGTTCATAATCATGAGCAATCTATTAGCTGGTGCTGGGTCGATCTGGAGCAGTGGATTCTGTGACGTGTCACGATTCAGACATCTAGGGGCGGCATTCATGGGGTTTGGTTTTTCAAATACGGTTCATGCCTTCAACATCGCGGTATAGAGTGCCAAGGCGTCGGGATCAGCATCCACCCCTTCGTCGTCCACCACACCCTGCGCCAGCTTGGACAGGCCACCCATAGACGCCATGACTTCGCCGGGTTCCATGCCTGCATCGGTGACAACTTCGGCAAACGCTGACCATAACGATCTGGCGCGGTTCCTACTCTCGGTGGCGGCACTCCAGAATATATCCAGGCTGGGGGAGTCTGCCCCTTCGCTGTGCAGCTTCGTCACCCAAAAACAGCGATTAGCCCATTCCTGCGCGGTTGCCTGTTCTATATCGCCACGCGCAAGGGCAGCGGTCAGCATGGCACGAGTGAACATCTGGAAAAAATCGCCAGCGGTATATATCCCGGTTGGGGCGGTATCAGCCAGGCGACTGGCTTCGTTGTGGTCCTCCCTACTGAGTGCCGAAAAAATAACGCTACATCGTTGCGCCGGGGTGAGATTACCCAAGAGGCTATCTGAAATGCCTTTCACTTCCTGCCCTCCTGCTTTATGACACGCTCCAGGGCGGCGGTGCGCTGCTCCAGGTCGTCGATCCGCATAAGGTTTGCCAGAGTGGACAGAAGATAAGCCAGTTTGGTGGCGTCCCCTACTTCAACGCGCCCAGATCGTGCATCCCGATATAGTCGGCTCATCTCCATGCGTACCTCGGCAGCGGTACCCAGCCGGGGGGTAGGGTGTCGGTTTATGTCTTGAGGCTCTATGACTTGCAGCGTTTTGGTTGGCGCTATGGATTGGACTATTCCGGGCTTGGTTGGCTTGGTCATGATCCCACCCCCGCATATTCAGGACACTGACGCGGTGCCATCGGGAAAGCCGCTCGGTAGTCGCCACCATTCCCGGCTGGTGGTTGCCCGTCCACGGTCGCCAAACATCGGCCAATGGATAACGGCTGCGCTCCCGGTTGGAATCGGGCACACGATCCACAGGATACCCGTTCCGGGGCCATAGCTGGCGCTGGCTGCATCGGAGCGGGTGCGGGGGTGCTATTCATGCTCCCTGATAGCAGCGCCAGCAGTGCGGGCTTGTTTTCGCGGATATGCGGGATCAGCCGGGCGGGGACGCCCTGAAACTTGAGACGGTCCCCATCTGCCCAGATTTCTGCTCCGGCCTGCTCGATCTCGGCCAGTAGAGTGGCGGCGCTCATATTTCACCATCCAGGCGGGCGTCGGCATCCACTAAATCGCCTTGCAAGTGATCCTCTTGGCACTCTTGGCTTAGCGTTTGATTTATCTGGGGTTCGGTAGGTTCTCCGCTTTCAAGGGTATCAAGAGTATCAATTTTCTTACCTTTAAGAATCTGATCCCCTTGATCCCCTTGATCCTCATCAACCCAGTTTTTCATTTTCCACTGCCAGCCATCGGCCAGTTTCGTGGATACAATGCCCAAATCCTTTTTTGCTCGCTTCAAGGTGGCAATGGCAATGCCTTCCTGATCGGCAAGCTCCCTGATCTCCGCTTGCATCCGGGGGCCATCGCCCAGCATGTCTACCAAAAAATCCTTTGCTTCTTCACGCGGTGACGGCGTGTTATCGGGTCGGTCCTCCTCGATCTGCCCGGCCAGCTCTCTGGCGCTTCCTTCCAGGGCTTCACCCCATAGGATGCACGATCCGTACAGGTCAGCTATTCCGGGGACAGCCATCTGTGCCAAGCTATACTCGAAGCCTCCCCCATCGGGTCCGATATTGGACTTAGTGCGAATTAGGCGGCGGTTCTGATCTTCGGCGTCCTTCGTGGGTTTGATGGTCGCCCATACCAACCGGGCAAATGCCCCAAACGCCATTGATCCGGTCACGCGCTCCAGCGGGTCGCGGCCAGCAGTTCCTTTTGAAAAATGGGTGATGCCGAGGACGGCACAACCAAGACTAGACGCCAGATCAACAATAGGCTGCAAACTGCGTCTGACCTCGGTGTTCTGGTGGCTGTCTCCAGATACGGCGCTACTGATCGGGTCCAGAATTAGCAGGCGGGGCTTTTTCAGCGCAAGGGCAGTCTGTAACTCAATCATATCCGCAGCAGGGTCAAAGCCACGCTTCCGGCCCTCCTCGTCGGTGGCTCCGGTGATTAAATGCACCCGCTCCAGATCGGCACCCATTGTCATCAGACGCGGCACAAGGGTATCTGCGGCGTCATCCTCGCCACTCCAAATAACCACCTCGGCGGCGGTTCGGCACTCCTCGCGGTCAGGCCATCTCCCCCTGCCTGTGAGCGTTGCGGCCACGGCCAGCGCAATGGTGGTCTTTCCGGTTCCTGCCATGCCTGCCAGGACGTGCAACTTACCAGCGGCCAACCATCCCGGCCATATCCACGCGATTGGCTCCGGTCGGATCGTGCTTGCGGTGGTAATCGTTATACCGGGTTGTGGGCTGGCTGCTTCATCCCATTGCGTCGTAGTCATTGGACGCCTCCAGCGGCACGTAAGGCGTCGTCGATGCGTTCCTCGGCCAGCGCCAGTCGATCCAGGGATTCCGCGTCCATTTCCTGCCCATCATTGACAGCCTCCACAATCAGGCGCGCTACGGTCGCCTCATGCGCGATCCCTACCAGTGCATCCCGATAATCAAACGGCTTCCGCATTGGCTCGGTGCCATGCTGGTGCAGACTCCGGCGATCTCCGGGGAACAAATCGGCCAGGGATAACCCCAGGGCTTCGGTGACGGCTTGGGCAGAACAGCCGGACCAGCACTTGAGCAAAACACGGTGGTCATCCGCTTCCCGGATTGATAGTGATGGTCGCTTGTCGTCGTGTGCAGGGCATAGTGCCTGCCACTTCCCCGATCCGGTAGATTTGACGCGATCCAGGCGGTGCAGAACGGCGTCGATTGGGCTATCATAAAGGCGTGCTTGATCGTATGCCGTCCCTTGGCCGGGGCGGCTTTTTTGTGTCTGCATGGCATCCCCCGATCAAGCGACGTGAGATGTGCGGGAACCGATCCAGGCATCAATTTCGGAGCGACGCCAAGCAACGGCACGCGGTCCCAGCTTGACTGGCTGCGGAAAATCGCCGCTTTTCATCCATCCATAGATTGACGTTTTACTGGCGTTGACGCGGGCCTGTACGGTGGGCAAGCGATCCAACACTTCCTGAACTGCGGGGGCTTCGTTTTTCTTCGGCATATCAAATCCTCGAATTGAAAGATTGAAAATGCCGTCATAAGGGGGGGTTGAAACGTCCCGCAAAGAGGTATAGCGTTCAGCTAGGGTTAGCTTATGCTGCTCTGGCTCCGTAGGAAGAGTCTGACTGTAAGGAGATAGTACCCGTCCCCTAGACGGCTTTGGGTAATCCGGCCTCGACGTGTTCCCGCACGTCGGGGCCATTCTTTGTACTGCGTTCGACTTCATAAAGAGCAAGAACCCAATATAGAGCCTTTTTGTACCCTGTCAATTAACATTATGTTGTGTCTGTAGCCTTTGAACCTTGCCGTGCTTCCTACTATATCCCATTGTCCCCAAAAAAAGCATGTCGGCTGCATGGAACACATCCGTGCTTGTGGATATAAGGGTAATCAGCCGGTAATCGGCACAACATTGTCACCCGTAGCCACTGCGCGTAACCCGGCCAGGTGTCGTCCCCACTTCGCCCAGGCGTCGGCCATCTCGGCGCTGTAGTCATACCTCTGATAAATCTGGGTGACGCCTTTCGTTTCCTTGTGATTCAAAGTGGCATCAATGACGGCGGGCATAATACCGAGTTTCTGCATACCCGTTGCACAACTGCGCCGCAAATCGTGCGGGGTCCAGTGCCCGCCCTCCAGAACCAGCGATGACGTAGCGGCGGTGCGGCCTTGACGCTGCGGGCCTTGGGTCTGGCGATCATAAACGGCAGCACCTATGCCCTTCTCAGCGATCCGGCTTCTGATCTTCTTTGGCGACGGCATGATCCACAGACTTTCCTGCGTAGGCTGTAGCGACGTGAACAGCCCCAGCGCAAACGGTGACAAGGTAATCGCGTGCGCTATTCCATTCTTGGCGTTCCCGGCGGGAATTACCCACGTCTTTTTCGTCATACTCACATGCGCCCATTCAGCTTTGGCGATCTCACCGATACGGCAGCCGGTCGCCAGGCTGATCAGCAGCGCCGTTTGCACCATTGGAGATAACCCACATTCCGGCAATTTGCGGAACAGGTCCACGATCTCGCCATCAGACAAGACGCGCTTGCGCCCAGGCTCTTTCCCACCCACATCAGCGGCCTTGACGGGAGCCAATGGATCAATGCTGACAATCTCCCGTAGCTGCGCCCATCCATAGAACGTCTTGAGTGTGGTTAGCACTCGATTCGCCATAACAGGAGCGCGTGCAGATACCGCGTCCAGACACGCCAGCAGGTCGGCACGGGTAACTGTGCCCATCTCTTTCTTCCCGACTACTGACAGCACATCTTTACCAACTGCCCGTAGCATCTCCGCGCCGTCTTTGCGCTGTGACAGCTTGGCGCGGTGCCAGTCCATGAATACATCGGCAAACGTCTTGCGTGCGGCCTGCTCCATCTTGGCGATGCGCTCGGCCTCAGCAGCAGCCGCTTTTTGTTGATCCAGATACAGACGCACATCGGGCGTCACGTCCCGGTGGATGACCAGCCAGTCCCCCGCCCGTGCACGCGCCTCCTCAATGGTGAAGCATCCCTCGGTGGCAGCCTCGCTGTATCGGCCAATGGATAGCCGGTCCCTGTTGCCCTGCCCATCCCGATATTCATAAAAGAAGGTGACGCCGCGTGTCGTAACGCGGGCCAATAGGCCGCCGTGTCCTGTAGCGCCATCACTGACCCAGGCCACCCTCCCGGCTTGAGCCGCTTTCTGTTTCTTGCGTAGTGCTGGGATCGTGATTCCGGCCATTTTACCCCCCTCCCGTGTAGGCTGCCTGTAGGCTTTCTTTGCCCGTGTAGGCTTCCTGTAGGCTATGATCTAAAAAGCCATGACGTACCGCCCTGTACTTCATAGTACGCTAAATTACAGGTTTTTCAATGGATAGCTGAGGGTTGCGTGTACTTCTTCGGATGATGCGGAACCACAACAAACGCTGTTTTTCCTGCTTTGGGAGCAGGATGTCGGAGGTTCGAATCCTCTCGCCCCGACCAAATAAAACAAAGTGAGCCATGTCTGAGTCTGAGCCCACGGAAGTGGAAGCGGCCTTTTGGCGGCAGCCTTTGCCAAA
>JAJYPA010000063.1 GCA_021795795.1 Pseudomonadota bacterium
CGCAGACGTACAGATCACCGAGGACACGTTAACCGTGCGGCTCATGGACGGGCGCAGCATATCGGCCCCCCTTGAATGGTACCCCCGCCTTGCCCATGCCAGCGCCAAGGCCCGCGCCGTCTGGGAAGTTGCAGGTGGCGGCTATGGCATCCATTGGCCGGAAATCGACGAGGACTTGAGCACCGAGGGACTGCTGAGAGAGACATCAGCTCCATGAGAGGGACTAGAATGTGTATCCGCTTTGTGGTGACGTGGTCCACGATTCTTCTCGGTCAAAAAAACTGTCCGCCGATGCTGTACTCATTGAAGGGCCGGGACAGCCTGATTGCGGTCATTCAGAAGTGCAATGCAAACAACGCCATTCGACCTAGAGCAGCTGTTCAGGTCGCCGGTGGGCCAGTAGTGGGTTCCATGAGTTCCACAGTAAAGCAGTCACTCGGTGCGTATACCCAAGGACAGATCGTCGGCCATGGCGGACGAATAACGAGGTACTGGCAACTGGCAGCCTTGGCGTATATCCCAGATAATTTGGTTGTAACGTTCCGTTCCTATTGATATTCGGGGCTCGACTCATTCTCTTGCGCATGAGCGGCTAGAAAACAGCATAAATAACCAAGGATTGATGATGGGGTATCAGAAGGACTTCTCCGGTTGGAACCGAATAACACCTCAAGATTTTGTGGTGGCTTACCGAAAAGCTAAAGCGGATGGCCTTTTTGAAAATACATTTCCAGCCGCTATCATGCTTGCGGAATACGAAAAAGATCTACTTGGAAGTCTACAAAGTGAATTGATAAACATGGAATTCTCGCATATCGCATGGGCTGCCTCTGGAAGTTCAAGAAAAGGATGAGGTGGACGAACGGGTAAAGGTCGGTGGCACCGCTGAACACTACATAACAAAGGAATCCTGACCAAGAATGAGTAACGATAGATACAGCATGTCATTTACAACGGGAAGTCTCTTTCACCGCGAATCGGTGGAGCTGGCCGCGCTGTATCTTGATCTTGGCGACTGGAACTCTATTCGAGACAAGGTCGTTGCAGAAAATTTATTGCAGACCAGAACGCTGAATACGCTCAAACGAGTCTGCCGCGAGGTCATCTCTCGGCTACGAACGTTGAGTCCAGGCGAACTTGAATTCCTTGTTGAGGGCAGCCACCAAGAGCAAGCCTATCTCCTGTGGCTCGCCGTTTGCCGCCGGTACAGATTCATCGCCGACTTTGCCGTCGAAGTGCTTCGAGAGCGCTACCTCACACTGAAAAGTGATCTGACCCACGAGGATTTCGATTCCTTCTTTAACCGGAAATCCGAGTGGCATTTGGAATTGGATGAGATCACCCCGGCGACACGAGGCAAATTGCGGCAGGTCCTGTTCAAGATGCTTCGCGAGGCTGATCTTCTAACGGCCAACAACACGATACAAGCAGCCATGCTCAGTCCGAGACTATTGGATCTGATCCATCAAGGCAGCCGCAGAGATATTTTGCACTTCCCTGTATTTGAATTCGATGTGAAGGGGATGAAACGGTGACAGCAGATATAGCCAGAATGCCGATGCAGGACAGATTTCAGCATCTCTTTGTAGTGATCTCGGGCCAGCGTTTTCTCAATAAGCAAGGACTTGGCAACGAGGTCCCGTTCTTTATCTGCCCCTACAAGCCGGAAGAGTCCGTCGAAATGGAGCGGCTCCAGCGTCAGCTGGTTAATCGCCTTGAGCAGGCCGGTGTCCGGATTCTGGAAATCAATCTGTATGACCTTTCGATAGAAATCCTCAAAGAGCGTGATATCTGGGACCAGATTGTCGAAATGGAGGATTCTGTCTCCAAAGAGCAGCTCAAAGAACTGTTGCAAGGGGTTTTGGACCCCGAAGCGCATCTTGTTCCAGCCATTGCAGCCAAGTTGGCAAGCACCGATTTCGAGGTTCTTTTTCTGTCCGGCGTTGGCGAGGTGTTCCCCTATATCCGTTCGCACAACGTCTTGAACAATTTGCAGAGCACGGCGAAAGAAAAGCCAACCATCATGTTTTTCCCGGGAACCTACACCCACTCCCTTGAGTCTGGAGCATCGCTCGATCTCTTCGGAAGGCTGCATGACGACAAGTACTACCGGGCATTCAACATCTTTCACTGCGAAGCATAAACAAGGGAAGCGTGATGACTCTTAAGACCATTTTTAACAAGCCACTTGACCGCCCGATTGAAGGGGTCATCAAAGCTGACGATGAAGCCAGCCTTCGCCTCGAGATTGAAGAATACGTTCTGACCAACGAAGTCGAGAAGCGGCTTGAGTCCTTTCTGGACGCCTACAACAACTATGAAGGTGCCAATGGCGTTTGGGTTTCCGGTTTCTTCGGGTCAGGCAAATCCCACCTGTTGAAGATGCTGGCGCTCTTGCTCGAAAACCGGCAGATCGACGGGGCATCCGCACTTGACCTGTTCCTTCCCAAGTGTGGAGACAACGAGATCCTGCGTGGCGATCTCATGCGAGCCGTCGCCATCCCGTCGAAAAGTATTCTGTTCAACATCGACCAGAAAGCGGATGTCATCAGCAAGGCCCAGATTGATGCGCTCCTCGCAGTCTTTGTCAAGGTCTTTGACGAGATGTGCGGTTACTACGGCAAGCAGGGGCACATCGCCCAGTTCGAGCGCGACCTCGACAGCCGTGGCCTCTATGAACAGTTCAAATCGGCCTATGAGTCCACTGCGGGTAGAACATGGCAAAAGGGTCGTGAGCAGGCCCTACTCGAAGCGAAAAATATTGCTAAAGGCTATGCCCAGGCAACCGGTGGTGACGAGTCCTCCGCCATGGGGATACTCGATAAATACCGCAGCCAATACCGTGTCTCCATCGAGGATTTTGCCGAACAGGTGCATGCGTATATCGAGCGGCAATTGCCCGATTTCCACTTGAATTTCTTTGTCGATGAGGTCGGTCAGTACATCGCTGAAAACGTCAAGCTGATGACCAATCTCCAGACCATTGCCGAGAGCCTAGCCACCAAATGCCGAGGCCGTGCATGGGTCATCGTGACCGCCCAGGAGGACATGGGAACGGTTGTCGGCGAGATGGGCAAACAGCAAGGCAACGACTTCTCAAAAATCCAGGCCCGGTTCGCCAACCGCATGAAGCTGACCAGTGCCGACGTGGCGGAGGTTATCCAGAAGCGTCTGCTGATGAAAACCGAAGAAGGCGTTCGTCTGCTCTCGGACATTTATCACGCGCAGTCCAACAATTTTAAGACCCTGTTCGACTTTGCCGACGGCTCGCAAACCTACCGAAACTATCAGGATCGGGATCACTTCATTCACAGCTATCCGTTCATCCCGTACCAGTTCGCGCTGTTCCAGTCCGCCATTCAGAATCTGTCCCAGCACAACGCCTTCGAGGGCAAGCACAGCTCGGTGGGCGAACGTTCCATGCTTGGGGTATTCCAGCAGGTGGCGATCCAGATCGGTGGGCATGAAATCGGTCAGCTGGCGACCTTCGACCTGATGTTCGAAGGCATCCGCACCGCGTTGAAATCCAACATTCAACGGGCCATCATCCAGGCCGAAAACCATCTGGATGGCCCCTTCGCGATCCGGTTGTTGAAAACGCTCTTCCTTGTCAAATACGTCAAGGAGTTCAAGCCAACTCTTCGCAACCTGTGCGTCCTGATGCTGGACGGCTTCAATCAGGATCTGCCCGCGCTGCGGAAACGGGTCGAAGAAGCCCTGAGCCTTCTGGAGCAGCAGACCTATGTCCAGCGTAATGGCGAGATCTACGAATACCTGACCGACGAGGAAAAAGACGTCGAGCAGGAGATCAAGAACACGGAGGTGGAGTCATCAGACGTTGCCGCCGAGCTTGAGAAGATCGTTTTCGACCATGTCATCAAGCATCGAAAGATCCGCTACGACGCCCCTGGCGACAACAAAGGGGGCCAGGACTACCCGTTCTCCAGAAAGCTCGATGACCGACTGCACGGGCGCGAGTACGAGCTGGCCATCCATGTCATCAGTCCGTTCCATGAAAACGCCGAAAGCGAGTCCATCCTGCGGATGCAGAGCATGGGCCGGGACGAACTGCTGGTACTGATGCCTGCGGATGAACGGCTCGTTCGCGACATCCTCATGTACAAGCGGACGGAAAAGTACATCCGTCAGAACATCTCGATCACGCAACAGGAGGCGGTCAAACGCATCCTGACCGACAAGGGCTTCCAGAACCGGGACCGGTATGCTGAACTGCAGCAGCGCGTTCAAAGCCTGGTGGGCAAGGCCAAGTTGTTTGTGGCCGGTGCCGACATCGAAATCAGTTCCGAGGATGCCCAGACCCGGGTGCTGCGCGGATTCCACGAGCTCATCTCCCGCGCCTATCCGAACCTTCGCATGTTGCGCGGCATCACCTACGCCGAGAATGATATCGCTAAATTTCTCAAGCATTCGCAGCAGGGGTTGCTCGGCAACGATGCCACCTCCCTGGCCGAGTCCGAGCAGGAGATGTTGGCGTTCATCCAGAGCAACAATCGGGGCGGCGTGCGTACCACGCTGAAAAACTTGCTGGAAAAATTCGAGCGCAAACCCTATGGCTGGTACTACGCCGCCGTGCTTTGCATCCTAGCCAACCTCTGCGCACGCGGCAAGGTCGAGGTTCGCACCGACGGAAACCTACTGGAAGAGGATGAACTGGAACGGGCGCTGCGCAACACCCATGGCCATGGTAATGTGGTGCTGGAACCCCAGGTCGAATTTACTGCATCGCAGGTCCGCGCCCTCAAGGAGTTCTTTGAGGACTTCTTCGATGCCCCGCCTCGCTCCAGTGAAGCGAAGGCGCTCGGCAAGGAGACCGGTACCGCGCTCCAGGAGCTCATGCATCAGCTCAACCCGCTGGCGGCCCAGGCATCCCAGTATCCGTTCCTGAATGCGCTGACTCCGGTGCTTGAGAAGCTCAAGGAGCTGACCGGCAAGCCCTACACCTGGTATCTGACTGAGCTCACCCGCCAGGAAGACGCACTGCTCGATATGAAGGAAAACGTCATCGATCCTGTCCGCAAATTCATGAGCGGCCCGCAGAAAGACATTTTCGATAACGCCCGCAAATTCGTTCAAACCCAGGAACCCAACTTCGCCTACATCGAAGGCGATGAATCCGCTCAGGTAGTCGCCAGCCTGACCGATACTGAATGCTTCAAGGGCAACCGCATGCAGCAGGTGAAGACACAAGTCGAAACCCTGCAAGAGAAGGTTACTGCCCAGATCGAGGCCGAGATTGCCAAGGCCAAGGAAACGGTCGCCGCTCTCAAAGGTCGCCTCTGCGGCATGACCGAATTCAGCGCACTGAACGGCGATCAGCAGGAGCAGGTCACCCGCCCGTTCAACGAATTCAACACGGCCATCGAGCGCCAGAAACTGATCGCCGTCATCCGCGACACCCTGCGCCGGTTTGAGGAAAGCGACTACCAGCGGCTGCTTTCGCAGATGACCTCCTGGGTGCAACCGGCACCGGCACCCGAGCCTGCGCCGGAACCCGGTAAAACCGCTACGCCGGATGAAGGTACGAAGCCCACGCCACCGGCCAAACCGGAACCGCGCATTGAGTACGTGCCCAGCCGCTCGGTGAAGGTCTCTTTCGACAAAGCCTGGCTGGCCGACGAGACCGACGTGGAACGCTACCTGGAATCCATGCGCGAGGCGCTGCTGGATGAAATCCGCAAAGGAAAAAGGATTCAAATATGATCGAGCGTCTTGAACTCAGAAACCTCACGGTCTTCACCGGCCTGACACTGGAGCTCTCGCCAAAAATCAACGTGATCATCGGCGAGAACGGCACCGGCAAAACTCATCTGCTCAAGGCGGCCTATGGGCTTTGCGCCGGTGCGCCCCTGTTTAAGAACAAGCCCGATACCGGTGACGATGAGCTCGAAGCGGCGCTGACCGCCAAGCTGCTGCGCCTTTTCATGCCCCTGGACGACAAGCTCGGCAAGATGCATCGCCAGGGCGCGACCGATCAGGCCTTTGTGTCGGCGAGGTTCGCTGGGGGGCAGAAGATCGCCGCGACCTTCTTCAACAACTCCAAGGCGCTGGCCGTTCAGGATTGTGCCAAATACGAAAAGTACCAGGCCGAGGCGGTATTCATCCCGACTAAGGAAGTCCTCTCGTTCATGAAGGGGTTCAACAGCCTGTACGAGAAATATGGCCTCTCCTTTGACCAGACCTATCAGGATATCTGCCTGCTGCTGGATCTCCCCGAGGTCCGCCCGGAAACCCTGCACGAAAAATCCAAATGGGCCATGGCCGAGATCGAAGGTATCTGCGGCGGTCGCTTCGTGTTCTATGGCGGCGGCAAGGTCACCTTCAAAACCGAGACGGCCGAATACTCCGCCAACTCCATGGCCGAAGGCTTCCGCAAGGCGGGGATGCTTTCACGCCTGCTGGAAACCGGCGCGATCCAGCCCGGTGTCAGTGGCCCGCTGTTCTGGGACGAGCCCGAATCCAACCTGAACCCCAAGCTGATGAAGCTGCTCGTGCAGATCCTGCTGGAGCTGTCACGCAACGGCCAGCAGATCATTCTGGCGACCCACGATTATGTGCTGCTCAAGTGGTTCGATCTGCTCATGGACAAGGGCAAGGATGACCACGTTCGCTTCCACAGCCTGTACCGTGATGTGGACACCTCCGAGATCAAAGTCGCCTCCACCGAGGACTACCTGAAAATCACGCCGAACCCGATTGACGAGGCCTTTGGCTTTCTCATCAACCAGGAGATCGAAAACGACATGGGAGGCCTCGGCAAATGAAGATCGTTGAGGCTGACGGTTTCGAATTCCGCTTTGAGGATGCCCTGGACGCATTCGTCTTCGATGAGACGGACAGCACCAAACCCACATTCCACGGTGCGCCCATGAAAGGCGTCGACATCGTCGCCGAGTTCGCTGAGGCCTATGTCTACGTGGAACTGAAGGACTACGACGACCCCTCGATTTACGACGTCCTCGGCGCATCCACCGAAGTCGAGACAAACTCGCGGCAAGCCAGTTTCAAGTGGTTGAAGAACTACCTGAAATACAAGTTCCGGGATTCTTATCTCTACCGGTATGCCGAGCAGAAGGTGGATAAGCCGGTTCACTACGTCTGCCTTATCACCTTTGACAACGCCTTGAACAGCCGGATGCAGAAATCCCTGAAACAGGAGCTGCCGGTGGGCAAAGCATCACGCCGCTGGGTCCAGGCACTGGCTACAAGCTGTCATGTCGTCAACCTGGACAAATGGAATGAAAACTTCCCCAAGTGGCCGGTCACCCGCCTGGCCGCTGCTGCAGCCGGAGGAGCCTAAATAGATGGAAACCGCAAAACTAAAAAAATTCGCCCAGTTCGCCAGGCGCAGTCTGCTGGAGCAGGTCTCCGCCAAGATGAAACTGGTGCTCGCTGAAAACAGCGCCGCCCGCCGGGAAAGCACCGAGGTCATCAAGAAGCTCGAAGAGGCCATCAAGGGCCACGGCAAGGAACAGGTCATCGAACGGGTGGCCTATATCTGGTTCAACCGGTTCTGCGCCCTGCGCTTCATGGACGTGAACCGCTACACCCGTATCGGCGTGGTGTCGCCCGCCGAGGGACAGTTCCAGCCCGAGATTCTGGCCGAAGCCAAGATGGGGCACATCGACGAGGAGATGGTCCACGACAAGGTCCGGCAGCAGATCTTCGCACTGCTCGACGGCAAAGCGCCCAGCCGCGACCCGCAGGGCGAGGCTTACCGCCTGCTGTTGGTCGCCGCCTGCAACTTCTGGAACAAGGCAATGCCGTTCCTGTTTCAGCGCATCGATGACTACACCGAGCTGCTGATGCCAGACGACCTGCTCTCGGGCAACTCCATCCTCGCTTATACCCGCGAGGCGATGACGCCGGATGCCTGCGAGGATGTCGAGGTGATCGGCTGGCTCTACCAGTTCTACATCTCCGAGAAGAAGGACGAGGTGTTCGACGGCCTGAAGAAGAACAAGAAAATCACGCCCGAGAACATCCCGGCCGCCACCCAGCTTTTTACCCCACACTGGATCGTCCGTTACCTGGTGGAAAACTCTCTCGGCCGCCTGTGGCTGCTCAATCGTCCCGGCTCGAAGCTGATCGAGCAGATGGACTACTACATCCAGCCCGAACAGGCCGAATCGGACTTTCTGCGCATCGCCAAGCCGGAAGAGATCAAGATCTGCGACCCGGCCTGCGGTTCCGGCCACATGCTCACCTATGCCTTCGACCTGCTCTACGCCATCTACGAGGAGGAAGGCGTTGATCCCGCCGAGATCCCGGAGAAGATTCTCACCCACAATCTCTACGGCATCGAGATCGACGAACGCGCCGGGGAGCTGGCCGCCTTTGCCCTGACCATGAAGGCCCGCGCCAAACAGCGCCGGTTCTTCAACAAGGGCGTCAAGCCGAACATCTGCGTGCTGGAAAATGTCCACTTCGACGGCAATGAGTTGAAGGAGTACATGGATTTTGTCGGGCGCGACCTGTTCACCGCGCCACTGCAAACCACCCTGCGCCAGTTCGAAGAGGCCGACAACTTCGGATCCCTGATCCGTCCCGATGTCACCGACGTGGACGGCATGCTCAGGATTCTGGAGTCGAAGAACGTCTCCGGGCAGCTATTTATCAGCATGACCCATCAGAAGGTGCTGCAAGCCCTGCGGCAGGCCGATTACCTGAGCCCGAAATACCATGTGGTGATTGCGAATCCGCCGTATATGGGTAGCAAAGGGATGAACAATCGACTTAAGGCATGGGCCGAACAGAACTACAAAGATAGTAAGTTCGATTTATATGCAATGTTCATCGACCGGAATCTCGGTTTAGGCCGTGAACACGGCATGATTGCAATGATCACAATGCAAAGTTGGATGTTTCTCTCAAGACTTGAGAGTCTGCGTATAAGGATTCTTAGGGAAAATACAATCTTGAGCACCGCACATCTTGGTGAACGTGCTTTCGATTCAATCGGTGGAGAAGTTGTATCAACAACGGCTTTCGTCCTCTCTACCACCATGCATTCGAACTACAAAGGCGACTATATACGCCTAATAGATGGGTCATCGGAGGCGGGAAAGGCCCGCGCTGCTATTGAAGCAATACGCAATCCCAAGTGTGGGTGGCGCTTTAAAGCGTCTAGTGATGATTTCATGAAAATACCTGGGGAGCCAATCGCATATTGGATTAGCAGTCGTGTGCGGACAATTTTCGCATCTTCCAACTCGCTTGGAACTATTGGCTCACCCACTCATGGTGTTGTCACAGGAGACAATGACCGATTTTTGAAGCTCTGGCATGAAGTTTCACCTAAGAGAAGTTGCTTTGATGCGGGCAACCGCGATGAGGCTCTTTCCTCTGGAGCCAAATGGTTCCCAGTAAGTAAAGGTGGATCATTCCGGAGATGGCATGGGAATTTAGAGCATGTCATTGATTGGGAAAATGACGGCGAAGTAATGAGGACGACCAAACATGAGACTGGACGTATACGTGCGACCAACTTCAACCTAAATCGAATCTTTCAACCTGGAATTACATGGTCGACAATCTCAAGCACCCTCTCAATGAGATACCTTCCAGAAGGGATGATTTTTGAAAGCAAAGGATCTGTTTGCTTCTGCGACAGCGAAGAAAAGAGATTGTTTCTTCTGGCTCTAACGAATACCAAAGTTGTAAACGCTCTGTTGTTAGTAATGTCGCCGACTCTGGATTATCACGAAGGCCCAATGAGTCGTATTCCAGTAGTTGAGATTCCTGACAATCAACCTATCACTATTGCCAAGACCTGTTTAGAGCAATCTAAGTTAGATTGGGATTTTTACGAAACGTCCTGGGACTTCACCATCCTCCCACTACTGAATCCCGACTATCGTCAACCGACCCTAAAGGCAACCTACCAGAAGCTCCGAGCACACTGGCGGGAGATGACGCTGGAGATGCACCAGCTGGAGGAAAAGAACAACCGTATCTTCATCGAGGCCTATGGCCTGCAAGATGAGCTGAATGAAAAGGTTGACCTCAACGAAATCACTCTGACCTGTAACCCGCACTACCGCTACGGTAACGACAAGAGCGAGGACGAGCTGGAGGCGCTGCTGCTGGCTGACACCATGTGCGAGCTGGTCTCCTATGCCGTAGGCTGCATGTTTGGCCGCTATGCGCTGGACAAGCCGGGGCTGATCCTGGTCAATCAGGGCGAGGCCATCGAGGACTATCTAAAGCGGATTCCGGAGCCCAGCTTCCCGGCCGATGACGATAACGTCATCCCCATGCTCGACGGCGACTGGTTCACCGACGACATCGCCGAGCGGTTCCATAAATTCCTGCGCGTGGCCTTTGGCGATGAGCACTATGAGGAAAACCTCCAGTTCGTCGAAAAGGCGCTGGGCAAAAATGGCAAGGCCCGCGACATCCGCGATTACTTCCTCAAGGATTTCTACAGCGACCATGTGAGGCGCTACAAGAAGCGCCCCATCTACTGGCTGTTCTCCAGCCCCAAGGGCAGCTTCAACGCGCTGATCTACATGCACCGCTACCGCCCGGATACCGTCAGCGTGGTGCTCAACGACTACCTGCGCGAATTCCGCACCAAGCTCACCTCGCACAAGAACCATCTGGAGGCGGTCAGCATCAGCGCCAGCAGCAGCCAGGGCGAGAAGACCAAGGCCCTGAAGGATATCGAGAAGGTCACCAAGATGATTGCCGAGATGGAGGAGTACGAACGCGAGGTGCTGTACCCGCTGGCCACCGAGCAGGTGGAGATCGACCTCGACGACGGCGTGAAGGTCAACTACCCCAAACTCGGGGCGGCCTTAAAGAAGATTCCCGGTCTGGAAGCTGCCGATGAGTAAAACAATTCAGTTTATATCAGAGCAAGATCGGATCCTGCTCAAATATCAGCCCAGCGATATTCGAGACCCGCGCCTTGTTGGACATAAGCTTGAGACTGAAGGCCGAGTAACTCTTCGGAAAACATTCTCCTTCGAACGAGCTGACCTAGTTGAAAAAGTTGAATCGGAAGAGGTTGACGAGTTCGAGTACACCTTTCTCTTTGGCGTAGCTAACGGGCCATATTTTCGGGTTAAGCACCAAATTCTTGGCCTCAAACATGATCTGCTTCTTGCCAAGGAGATGAAACTAAGTGACAAAACGTTCATTGCCACCCGGGACATTTCCATTTTTCGCAGAATTGATGTGCTTATTGATGAGCCTATCGTGGTAGGCGGTGACGCGGGCGGCGCAATTCCACCGGAGGCTTTTGATGAGCTACTGGCTAATTTTCCCACTACTACGGAATTAACTCATTACGCGAGAGCCAGAGTATCTGGGGTTTTGAAAGACTACCTGGGTACCATGTCCGATGCTCAAACCAAGCTGGACACCTATCTCAACCAGAAGAAGACCATCCGAAATCGCTCGAAAATCGATTTCATTAAGGACTACGAACCGAAAAAATTCGAGTATGTTCGAGATGAGCTTTCAGCAATGCTGCTAGATGTTGAGGCCAATCCCAAGGGATATAAGGAGGAAGATTGGCAACGACAGATTGCTGAGTTCATATTACTTATTTTTCCCAAATACGTAGCCCTTCTCGAAAAAGTGCACACCAAAGACTTCTATCCAAAGGGCTGCAAGGTCCAGACAAAACGAGAAATTGACTTAATGCTTGTCGATGCCAATGGGACTGTGGATGTTATTGAAATAAAGAGACCAGAGTCTCATCAATTGCTCTCAAAAAAGCCAGGCTCTCGCGGCAACTACACCCCAAATGGCGAGCTATCAGAGGCTGTCATGCAGGTCGAGAAGTATCTATTCCACTTGAGTAAATGGGGGCGAACCGGTGAGCGTGCCATTCAGGGAAAGCGCAAGACAGAATTGCCTGCTGATTTCGAAATCAGGATTACCAACCCGAAAGCGATGCTCATTCTTGGCCGAGACAAGGATTTCACAGTAGACCAGCTGTTTGATTTTGAAATAATCAAGCGTAAGTACGCCAACATCGTCGACATTATGACGTATGACGATCTGCTGCGCCGGTTGGACAATATCATCGCCATGATTCATCACAACTATTCAAAATTGGGAACTAAGGGAGGGAAAGCATGAACGACCGCATAGCCCAGGCCCTGACCAAACTCTTCGACCGGCACCGGATCGTCTTCTGGTACGACGCCAAACAGGAGTTGCGTGACGACTTCGAGGCGCTTCAGCTTCACGGCGTCGAGAAGCTGGAACTGATCAACAACGAGTACGGCATCAAGTACAAGCTGCTCCGTGAGCAACCGGAACAGAAATTCCTGCTCTACCGCGAAGGCCCTCAGCCCGCCGATCTGGATAACTGGCTGCTGGATGTACAACTGGCCCACGGCGAGTTCCGCACCGACCAGGTGGCCATCTGGCTGTCCGAACTGGAGCTCGGCCTGGAGTTTACGGATGTGGTGCAGGCCCATGCGGAGTTCTTCCAGGCGGTCAAACGCAAGGACGCCCTCAAGAAGCTGCTGAAAGCGGACGACACCGCCGGACAGATTCGCCTGAAGATGCTGGCGGTATGCACGGGCAGCGAGCTGCGCATGGATGCGGTGGTTGAAAACCTGCTGCAGGAGCTGGCCGACGGCCGGGACGAGAAGATCAAGCTGATAGGCCGATGCAGCCTGGACGGTTTCCTCTGGGAACAGATGACCCGCTGCTATGGCTACAAGTCCGACGAGCCGGGCATCCGCGACTTCGCCATCGAGCTGTTCAAGTCCTGCTACGCCATGGGCACCGACGGCCAGGTGAAACTGACTGGCGACGCCATGGTGTTTCTCAAGCGCTGGAAGGACAGCCGTCAGTTCGAAGGCGGCTTCGAGACCCTCTCGGGAGAATGCGCCGAGGTCCTCGGGATTGAGCAGGATCTGGCCAAGCGGGATTTCCGGGAGTTGATCGAGTTGGATTACTTCCGCCTGATTGACCAGAAGATCATCAGCGACTTGGTGCGGGCGGTGGCATCCCGCACGGCCTCCAGCGGTGACGTGGCGATCTGGGTTCGCCAGCGGCGACAAGGCCACTGGTATCGTGAATATCGCCACTTGTACGAGGCGGTCGATTACGCCGCCCAGTTTACCCACGCACTGGGCGAGGCCAAGCTATCCATGGACAGCCTGGCCGAAGGCGTGCAGCGCTACAGCCGCATCTGGTATCAGCTCGATCAGCTTTACCGCAAGTTTACCTACCATGTGCGCATGTCGGGACAGGCGTCGCTGATGGGTAGCCTGACCGATCAGGTCGAAAACCTCTACTCCAACAACTATCTGTTGAAGCTGGGCGACCGCTTCCAGACCTTTGTGGATGCGGCATCAAAATGGGAAGCCTTCCCCGTGCGCAAACAGAAGGAGTTTTTCGAGCATTGGGTACGGCCGTTTCTGCGCAAGGATAATAAGGTTTGCGTGATCATTTCCGACGCCATGCGCTACGAGATCGGTGATGAACTGCTGAGCCTGATCCGCCAGGAGGATCGTTACAGCGCAGAACTGGAACCGGCGCTTTCGATGTTGCCCAGCTACACCCAGCTCGGCATGGCGGCGCTTCTGCCCAACAAGGCACTGGCGATTGCCGACAACGAGACCGGCACCGTGCTGGTGGATGGGCAAAGCTCCCAGGGAACGGCCAACCGCATCAAGATCCTTGGCCAGGCAATCAGTCAACGGGCTACGGCCTGCAAAGCAGACGAACTGATGGCCATGAAGGGTGACGACTGCCGGGCACTGGTGCGCGACCATGACGTGATCTACGTCTACCATAATAGGATCGACGCCACCGGCGACAAGCGGGAATCCGAGGAGCGGGTTTTCGAGGCGGTGGAAGAAACCCTGCAAGAGCTGATTCGGCTGATCAAGAAGCTGACCGGGGCCAACGCCAACAACTTGCTAGTGACCTCGGACCATGGCTTCATCTACCAGAACCGCGCCATCGACGAGAGCGACTTTTCCGGGGTCGATGCCGAGGGTGATCAAATTCTGTTCCGGGACCGCCGCTTCGTGCTCGGCAAGGGGCTCGTCGCGGCATCCAGCCTGCACAAATTCACCCCCGAGCAGCTTGGCCTTGCCGGTGAGGTGGAGGTCCAGATTCCCAAGTCGATCAACCGCCTGCGCCTGAAAGGCTCCGGCAGCCGCTTTGTGCATGGCGGCGCATCGTTGCAGGAAGTGGTGATCCCAGTGCTCAAAATCAACAAGAAGCGCCAGAGCGATGTCACCGCCGTCGAGGTGGACATCCTGCGCGGAGCCAGCTCGGTGATCACCTCCGGGCAACTGGCGGTGACGATGTATCAGGCCGGGCCGGTCACTGACAAGATCCAGTTGCGTGTACTGCGGGCTGGCATCTACACCGAGGCAGGCGACCTGATCTCTGACAGTCACGATCTTACCTTTGACCTGAGCTCGGACAATCCCCGGGAGCGGGAACTACAGGTGCGCTTTGTGCTGGCCCGCAAGGCTGACGAAGCAAACGGCCAGGAGGTCATTCTGCGGCTGGAGGAAAAGCACGCAGGAACTTCGCATTACAAAGAATACAAGTCGCTCCGGTACTTGATGCGACGCTCATTTACCAGCGATTTCGATTTTTAAAGGACAGGTTACCGATGAACGAACTTGACCAGAAAATCAACACACACTTCCCGGGACTTGTTGTCCGCAAGGATCTCGTCAAGACGGTCAAGGGTAACGCCATCGTTCCCTCCTACGTGCTGGAATACCTGCTGGGACAGTATTGTGCCACCAGTGATGAGCCGACCATCCAGACCGGTATCGAGACAGTCAAGGAGATCCTTGCCAAGCATTACGTGCATCGGAATGAAGCCGGATTGGTCCGCTCGAACATCAAGGAAAAGGGACGTTACAAGGTCATCGACAAAATCAGCGTTGACCTGAACGATAAGAAGGATGTCTACGAGGCGCAGTTTTCCAACTTAGGGCTAAAAGAGGTTCTGGTTGATTCCGGAACGGTGAAAAAGCACCCCAAGCTTCTGGTCGGCGGCGTGTGGTGCATTGCGGATCTGGAATATGAGTTCACCGAAGACAAAAGCGCCAGCCCCTGGATCTTGTCGACCCTAAAGCCGATCCAGCTCTCCCATTTCGATTTCGACGGCTACGTTGAGGCCCGCAAACAATTCACCACCGACGAATGGATCGACCTGCTGGTGCAAAGCATCGGCTTCAACCCGGAGATGTACGGCAAGCGCAGCAAGCTGACCCAACTGGTTCGACTGATCCCGTTTTGCGAGCGCAACTACAACCTGATCGAACTTGGCCCCAAGGGGACCGGCAAGTCGCATATCTACTCGGAGTTCTCGCCCCACGGCATTCTGATCTCCGGCGGCGAGGTTACGGTTCCCAAGCTGTTCGTGAATAATTCTTCCGGAAAGATCGGCCTAGTCGGTTACTGGGATTGCGTTGCCTTCGACGAGTTTGCCGGAAAGCAAAAGCGCGTCGACAAGGCCCTGGTCGACATCATGAAGAACTACATGGCCAACAAGTCCTTCTCGCGAGGCGTCGAGACGCTGGGCGCGGAGGCCTCCATGGTGTTCGTGGGCAACACCCAGCACACCGTGCCCTACATGCTCAAACACTCGGACCTGTTTTGCGAACTGCCCAACAAATTCTACGACTCCGCGTTTCTGGACCGCATCCATTTCTACATCCCCGGCTGGGAGGTCGACATTATCCGGGGCGAGATGTTCTCCAACGGTTATGGATTCGTGGTGGACTACCTGGCCGAGATCCTTCGCTCGCTGCGCAATCACGATTACTCGGACCGCTACAAGGAGCACTTCTCCCTCTCCTCCGATATCTCGACGCGGGACCGCGATGGCATCAACAAAACGTTCTCCGGCATGATGAAAATCCTTTTTCCGCATGGTGAGGCGACCAAGGAAGAGGTCGAGGAGCTGCTGCGGTTCGCGATTGAAGGCCGCAAACGCGTCAAAGACCAACTAATGCGCATCGACTCCACCTACGGCAACGTCCGCTTTACCTATCAAGACAGTGATGGCCGGGCCAAGCCTGTCACCACGCTCGAAGAGGAGGAATACCCCGGCTACTACCACAAGACCATCGCCGAGGGTGAAGACAGGGAAATCTTGGAAGCTGCGCAACCGGACTCGCCCCAAAGCCCATCCGAACCACTAGCACCGGCCGAGCCCGTCCTCAAAGAAAAACACCTCACATTCCAGGAGAACCAGAAGGGCCTCTCCTTCGATACGCTGCTCGGCCCCTACCTCAAGGGTGCGACCGCGATCACGGTCACCGATCCGTACATCCGCCTGTTCTACCAGGTGCGCAACTTCATGGAATTTTTGGAGACCGTGGTCAAGCACAAGGCCCCTGATGAGGAGGTATCCGTGCATCTGGTGACGACGGAAGACGAGTTCAAAGGCGAACAGCAGAAGGACATCTTCGAGAAGATGAAGGAGTCCGCAGGCAGCTTGGGCGTGAACTTCACCTGGGAGTTTGACGGTACCGGCACGATCCACGCCCGCCACATCGTGACCGACCACGGCTGGAAAATCTCCCTGGATCGCGGCCTCGACATCTTCCAGCACTACGAGATGAACGATCCCTTCACCTTCGCCAATCGCCTGCAGCAATACCGCCCATGCAAGGCGTTCGAGGTAACGTTCATTAAACACAAGCGGGAAGCTGAGGGGGAATAATATGAGCGGGATATCGGCATCACTGACCGAATGGTTTTCAGAGCGCCCCCAGTGGCTCCAGATTGCGGCTACTCGGCTACTCCAGCAGTCTGAGCTTACCGACAAAGATGTCTCTGAGCTCGCAACCCTATGCCAGCAGGAAGCCGAAGGTAAGCTGCCCAAAACGACCTGTTCCTTTCCTGCTACGGCGTTCTCCCAGGGCGCAGCAGGCTCCCTGCGTTTGTGTTCAATCAGTGATGTCGAAGGTGTAAATGCCCTTGCTCCGAAAAAGCCACTTGAGTTTGGCAAGGGCAATATCACGATTGTTTATGGCAACAACGGGTCAGGTAAATCCGGTTACGTCAGACTCCTTAAACATGTATGCGGAGCCCGAGAGACGGGTACCCTCCACCGCAATGTCTATAAGCCCGACTCTGCCGCACAGAAAGCCTGCATTTCGTTTGAGCAAGACGGCGTACCGAAGACCCATATCTGGTCTGGACAAGGTATCTGCGATGACCTCAACAGCGTTGATATTTTCGACACCTCGTTTGGTAAGGTGTTTGTCAGCAGCGAAGACGAGGTGAGCTACGAGCCGCCGGTTCTATCGTTCTTCAGCTCGCTCATCCTCGCATGCGAAAAGGTCGCATCGGCATTGGACGCCGATGCTAATCGGCACCAGTCCAAAAAGCCGAATATCCCGGCTGACAAGAAGGTAACTCCTGAAGGCATCTGGTACGAAGCTATCAGCGCCAAGTCCACCACCCAGGACATCGACAAGCATTGCACATTTAGCAGCGCTGACGAAACCGAGATCCGAACGCTGCACCAGCGCCTTGCCGAACAGGCACCGGCAGAAAAAGCGAAGCAGCTGAGAAAGCAGAAACAGCATATCGACACTCTGGTCCAGGATGCCCAAAAGTATCTGGAACAATTATCGGACGAGAATTACCGACGAATCATTGCTGCCAAGAAGAAGTCGATCCTCAAGAAGACGGCGGCAGATACGGCGGCGGAAAAGGTGTTCTCCGGCAGCGAGTTGGAAGGCATCGGCTCTGATGTATGGAAAGAGCTTTGGGAGGCGGCCCGGAACTACTCCGTATCGGCGGCCTACAAAGAAGCTGAGTACCCGAATGTTTCTGATGGTTCCCGTTGTGTCCTGTGTCACCAGACCTTGACCCAGGAGGCCAAGGAGCGGTTGATCTCCTTCGAAAACTTCGTGAAGGGCGAAATGCAGAAAGCCGCAACGGATGCGGCCAAGAAATACGAAAACGCCAGTCAAACCATTGAGGCGCTACCGACATCGGAGACGCTGAAGACGCGTATCGATGCAGCTGGCATTCCACAGGATGAAGTCGCCAGCCAAGTGACGGATTTCTTTGCTCAATTGCAGGCCAGAAAAGACCTGCTTCCTGGGATCGATTCCGAAGAGGCCATTCCTGATCCTCTGCTCTCACCGAAATGGATTGAAGCAGCCAACACCCAGTCGAAAAGCCTCGGTGAACTCGCGGCAAAATATGACGAAGACGCCAAAAGCGACAATCGAGAGGAGAACAAGAAAACGCTACACAGCCTGCAGGCCAGGAAGTGGTTGGCGGAGCACCGCGCCGCCATTGATGAAGAAGTCACTCGATTGAAGCTACTGAATCAGCTCAAGGCGGCTAAAAAATCTGCTGATACAACAGGTTTATCAAGAAAGAAAGGCGAGCTGGCAGAAGCCTTAATCACGGATGCGTTCGTACAAAGGTTCAACGCGGAGCTCAAAGCCCTCGGCGCATCTCGGGTGAAGGTTGATCTCGTGAAATCTAAAGTCTCCAAGGGTCGCGTCCTTCATAAGCTCCAGCTTCGAGGTGCCTCTCAGAGTGGCATCGCCGATGTGTTGAGCGAGGGAGAAAATCGGATCGTTTCCATAGCGGCATTTCTTGCCGATGTCACTGGCAGGACCTATCCTGCACCTTTTGTATTTGATGATCCAATTTCGTCACTTGATCAAAATTTTGAAGAAGCAGTTGTTCAACGTCTTTGTGCCATTGCGTCCGAGAGACAAGTCGTCATATTCACCCATCGTCTATCACTTCTGGCGACAGTTCAGGACTATGCCAAAAAGGTTAGCATAAAGCCTGAAATAGTATGCATCCGTGAAGAACCGTGGGGAACTGGTGAACCAGGAAACACTCCTCTGCAAGCACAAAAACCACTACAGGCACTCAACACCTTGATCAATATAGAGCTTCCAAAAGCGAAGAAACTATTTAATGAAAGTGGATTTGATGGTTACAAATCAGAAGCAAAGGCTATCTGTAGTGAATTCAGAATTCTTCTCGAACGAATGGTTGAGTACGAGCTCATGTCAGATGTTGTCCAACGGTATAGGCGGGCAATAAATACGATGGGGAAAATTAGCAATCTGGCTAAGATATCAGAAGCAGATTGCAAATACTTTGATGACCTGATGACAAAGTATTCGAGATATGAACATTCCCAACCAGCTGAGGTACCCGTCATGCTTCCAGAACCGGATGAGTTGGAGAAAGATTTTAATGGATTAAAACAGTGGCAAACAGAATTTAAAGATAGGCCGATAGCACCAGTTCCACAGGAGGCTTAATGAAAATCCTCCACACATCCGATTGGCATATCGGCCGCACTCTTTACGGCAGAAAACGCTACGAGGAGTTCGAAGCTTTTCTGATCTGGCTGGCTGAGACGATTCAGCAGAATGGAATTGACGCGCTGCTGGTGGCGGGTGATGTTTTTGACACCAGCGCTCCGAGCAATCGTGCCCAGGAGCTCTATTACCGTTTCCTATGCCGGGTGGCCGCCTCATCCTGTCGGCATGTTGTCGTCGTTGCGGGCAACCACGATTCTCCGTCCTTTCTCAATGCTCCCAAGGAGCTGCTCAAAGCCCTAGATGTCTACGTGGTCGGTAATAGCACTGATTCCCCGGAAGACGAAGTGCTGGTGCTCCGTAATGAGCAGGACGCTCCGGAATTGATTGTCTGCGCCGTGCCCTATCTCCGCGACAGGGATATCCGCGTGGCAGAAGCGGGGGAGAGCATCGAGGACAAGGAGCGGAAATTGATTGCCGGCATCCGCACTCATTACGCCACCGTCGCCGCCTTGGCCGAACAGAAGGGCGAGGAACTCGGGGCCGATATTCCCATCGTTGGCACGGGGCATCTGTTCACCGCTGGTGGACAAACCGTCGATGGTGATGGCGTGCGCGAACTCTATGTCGGCTCCCTAGCTCATGTGACGGCCGGGATTTTTCCTGCCTGCTTCAACTATCTGGCGCTGGGGCACCTCCACGTCCCGCAAAAGGTGAACGGCTCCGAAACCATACGGTACAGCGGCTCTCCTCTGCCTATGGGGTTTGGAGAGGCAAAACAGCAGAAGAGCGTTTGCCAGATTGAATTCCACAGCACAGCTGCATCCGTACAACTGATCGACGTGCCGGTGTTTCAAAGGCTCGAGCGCATCAAGGGAGACTGGGACGGCATCTCAAACCGCATCCTCGAATTGTCGGCAACGGACTCCCAAGGCTGGCTCGAAGTCATTTACGACGGTATTGAGGTCATTGGCGACCTGCGTGAGCGCTTAGAGGCAGCGATTTCCGGCACCCAAATGGAAATTCTTCGGATAAAGAACAACCGCATCATCGACCGCGTGCTGGGACAAACCCATGAAGAGGAAACACTCGACGATCTGAACGTGGACGAGGTGTTCGAACGATGCCTCGCCGTTCATGAGGTGCCTGAAGACCAGCGGCCTGAACTGCTTCGGGCCTACCAGGAAACGGTCTCGTCTCTCTATGAAGACGATGCGCAGGCGGAATAGAGAGGCTGTCGATGAGAATACTGCAGGTACGCTTCAAGAATCTGAACTCACTGGTCGGCGAATGGCAAATCGACCTGATGCACCCGGCCTTCGCGTCTGACGGCATCTTCGCCATCACAGGCCCCACCGGCGCGGGGAAGACCACGATCCTCGATGCTATTTGCCTCGCCCTTTATGGGCGGACGCCTCGCTTGAACAAAGTCACCAAGAGCGGAAACGAAATCATGTCCCGCCAGACCGGCGAATGCTTTGCCGAGGTGACCTTCGAAACCCAGTCTGGTCGTTACCGCTGTCACTGGAGCCAACACCGGGCACGCAAGAAGCCGGATGGTGAACTCCAGGCCCCGAAACACGAAATTGCCAATGCCGACTCCGGCGAGATCTTCGAATCCAAGATCAGAGGTGTAGCCGACCAGATCGAGTCGGCGACCGGCATGGACTTTGATCGTTTCACCCGTTCCATGTTGCTGGCCCAGGGAGGCTTCGCTGCGTTTCTTCAGGCGGCACCGGATGATCGGGCTCCGATCCTGGAGCAGATAACGGGCACAGAGATCTACAGCCAGATATCCATCCGTGTCCATGAGCGCCAGCGCGAAGAGAGGGAAAAACTGAGCCTGCTTCTAGCTGAAACGGCAGGCATCGTGATTCTTGAGCCTGAGCAGGAACAAGAGATTGGGCAGGCACTCAAGACAAAGCGGAAGGAAGAGACAGACTTTGTCGCCAGGGCCACTGAAACCGGGAAGGCCATTACCTGGCTCACCACAATCGATGGGCTGAAGAAGGAAATCGTCAACCTGGCCGATGAAGCGAGCAAGCTGCAGGGCGATATCGAGGCGTTCAAACCGGATCGTGAAAAGCTGGGCCGGGCTTTGAGTGCCGCCTCACTGGACGGCGCATACGCAACGCTCACCGCCACCCGCAAACAGCAGGCGGGTGACAGTGCAGGCTTGAAAGCCGAGGAAGAGGCTCTTCCTGGACTGGAATCCTCCGCCCAGGAACAGGCCGAGGCGCTGAAATTGGCTGAGCAACAAACCGCTCTTGCCAAAGAAGAGCTGAAAGCGGCCGTGCCTACATTGCAGAAGGCTCGCTCCCTGGATCAGAAGCTTGCCGATCAGAAAAAGGCTGTTTCGGAAGGTGATGAGGGCTGCAAGAAGGGTGCGGCAAAGATTGATGCAGACAATAAAGTCCGGCTCGAAGAGCAGGAAAAACGATCCATGGCTCATGAGACGCTGGATATTGTGGACGACTACCTCAAGGAGCATGCACAGGATGAATGGCTGATCAGCGGTCTGGCTGGGGTTGAAGAACAGTTGAGCGGCCTGCTCTCCAAGCAAAATGAAATCGTTCAAAAAGAGGCTGCTCAAGAAACGGCCACGACGACTCTGGAACTGGCGACAAAGTCACTCGACGACTGTCAGAAACAATCCGGCATTCGGAAGCAGGAACTTGAGGACGCCTCAAAACAGCTTCAGCAGGGCAAGGATGTATTGAGCCAGTTGCTGGGAGATCGCTTGTTGCGGGAATACCGCACTGAGAAGGAAACCCTGCTGCGTGAAATGGCCTTCCTAGCCAAAATTGCGGAGCTTGAAGATCATCGGGCAAAACTGGAAGATGGCAAGCCCTGTCCACTTTGCGGCGCGACTGAACACCCCTTCGCGGAAGGGAATATCCCTGTCTCCGATGAAATCGAACAAAAGATCGACGCACTGGCCAGTCTGATCACCAAAGCCGAGGATCAGGAAGTCGCCATCAAGAAACTCGAAGACGCTGAAAGCCTGGCCCGCAAAAACTTGACGGATGCTCAAAAGTTGGAGTCAGCAGCGGCTAATGACAAGAAGGCTGCCGAGAAAGCCCTTGCCGAGGTGAAGGACGGCCTGGTGAAACTCCGGGCTGATTTTGCCGAACGCAGGCAGGCTGTTACTACCAAACTCCAGCCGCTTGGTATTTCGGACACTCCTGAAACGAACATTTCATCACTGATCGAAACCCTCAGAGCGCGGCTGAAGGCATGGCAGGCCCAGGTCAAGAAAAAGGCGGACATCGAGAAGCAGATTGCCGACATCGACAGCGAGGTGAAGCGGCTGGATGCGGTTATTGAAACCCAAAGCACTGTCCTGGCCGAAAAGCTGGAGCGTCTGGATACCTTGAAAAAGGAACTCGCCGCCGGAAGTGATGAGCGTAATGCACTGTACGGCGACAAGAATCCTGACGATGAGGAGCGCCGTTTAAATAAGGCGATTTCTGATGCCGAAGGTGCCGAAAAGCAGGCCAGAGAACGGCACAATGAGCTCCAACAAAAATGGAATACCGCGAAGGCCCATGTTGAATCTCTGAAGAAACGCATCGACCTACGAGAACCGGAACTCAGAGGTCTTGAAACCGAATTCTCCGCAGCGCTCGCGCCCGTTGGTTTTTCAGATGAAGAACAGTTTTTGGCGGTCAGGCTTCCCTCTGAACGGAAGGCTGAGCTGGCGGCTACGGCCAAGGATATAGATGAGCGTCAAACAGATCTGAAAGCCAGACAAAAGGATCGGGAAACGCGTCTTGCTACGGAAATGGACCGCAAGGTCACCAGCAAGTCGCTGGAAGAGCTCGAACCCCAATTCAAAGAACAAGAGGATGCCCTGAAAGAGCTGCGGGACATCATCGCCGGTCTCATACACAAGCTAAGTGAAAATACCACTGCAAAAGAGCGGATAAAGGAAAAGCAGACAGCTATTGAAGCCCAGAAAAAAGAGTGCAGTCGGTGGGAAGACCTGCACGAATTGATCGGCTCCGCAGACGGCAAGAAGTACCGCAATTTTGCTCAGGGGCTGACCTTCGAAATGATGATTAGTCACGCCAACCGGCAACTGCAGAAAATGACCGACCGCTACTTGCTGGCTCGTGACGATGCACAGCCCTTGGAGCTCAACGTGGTCGACAACTATCAGGCTGGGGAAATTCGGTCCACGAAGAATCTTTCCGGCGGTGAGAGCTTTATCGTCAGCCTGTCCCTAGCGCTGGGATTGTCTCATATGGCCAGCAAGAATGTCCGGGTGGATTCGCTGTTTCTGGATGAAGGCTTCGGCACTCTGGACGAGGAGGCCCTCGACACCGCCCTGGAAACCCTCGCGGGCCTGCAGCAGGACGGCAAGGTGATCGGCGTAATTTCGCACGTGCCCGCCTTGAAGGAGCGGATCAGCACGCAGATCCAGGTAACGCCTCAAACCGGTGGCAGAAGCCAGATATCCGGGCCTGGATGCGGCAAGATACCAGCCACGGTATAACCAGTGTCAGCGGCCACCCATATGGCGCCATAAGGGTCACTGCTCCTCTGCTCGCTCAGCACAACCTGCCAGTAGGCTACCTTATTTTATTTCTATATCAATAAATCATTATCCTAAAAACGGCAGTTAAGGTCCGGCAAGCGCCGGAAAAGTCCCCGGCGGTGACCATGGTGGATCGCGTAATTTGGGCAACGATGTAGCTCACGAGGAGGTCCCAGGAGCTGGCATGGCGGCGGCGCAGATCTCGGCGACACTCTTCCCTGTCTACCCGGTAGACGATTTTCACGCAGCGTTTTCCCGGAAAACGGCGGCGTCTTCCCGGAAAACGCCTTCCATACCCCTTCTTTATCTTGCGTTCTGATTTTGGCTCGGTAGACGCCTTTTGGGGCGGTTTCGTCTACCCGGTAGACGATTTTCGGGAGGGGTGATGGGCCGAGCGTCTACCCGGTAGACGGTTTTTTTCGGTGCCGTTTTCTCGGAAGAATGTTTTTTGGGGCGGATCGTCTACCGGGTAGACGACGGGGAGGATGTCGAGCAAGATTGGCAAGATGGTTTGTTTCCAACAAACTGCTAGAATTCGCTTCTGGCTCAGCGCCAAGGGGCGAGCGTCTCTTACAGGGGTGTTTTTGTGATGAAAGCGTCGTACATGGAATGGGGCATTGCCTGTTCTGCGGGCATGTGAAAGCCACCAGATCAACGCTGGTCAGGATGGGCTGTTCGTTGCTGGCCACAGAATAGTGTGAGCGCCGCGCAGTCTTCCGGGTAGACTTAGACGAACGAGAAGGCAAGCATGGATACAAAACCCGAAATGCAGCTGGACACGCCCGAAAAGCCATTTTTATTGACGCCCTCAGAGATCGACTCCCTACGGCAAGAGATGCGCGCTTCCAGCGAATGGGCGAAGAAAGAGTTGCGCCGTCGGATGGGAAAAGAGGTTCAAAATCTGGAGGCGAAAATGATGCCCTCGCCAGGGGGCAATGATAGACCCCCATTGATTGCCGATCGACTGACGAACTCCGAAATCGAGTCACTAAGGCAAGACGCGAAAGAGACGCACGAATACTGCCAAAAGCGCTTCGGAGATAAGCATGGTGAAGAAGGGCGAATCGTCTACCGGGTAGACGTTTTGCCAGCGGGATCGCCAACCGAGGGGGTGGCCGATTAACTTGTGGTCGGCAAGTCGGAACGTGCACCGGCTGCTTACTGTGGCAAGGAAGACCGCCACAGTATCATTGAGCAGAGGAGGGTAGAAACGACGGCCATGAAGATTATTTTCAATCCAATCAAGGCATGGAGACGCGCATCTAACTGTCGGCCACACGCAGAGCGCGGTACGATTGGCACGTGACCATCGTCTACCCGGTAGACGAAAATGAAAAAACTTAAAAACCATAACGCAAGATAAAGAAGGGGTATGGAAGGCGTTTTCCGGGAAGACGCCGCCGTTTTCCCGGAAAACGCTGCGTGAAAATCGTCTACCGGGTAGATGGTCCTCGTTTTTAACCCGATTTATCGCTATCCGAATTATTCCCAGACCCCCCGCCTTGTGGAGGAGGGTTCAGGCCTGGCACCTGGCGACGCAACTCGTCTGCCGAATAGACGAGTTGCGTGCATCTCGGCTAGCCCTGTCACAGTTGCGTGCAGGAGTCATCTACATAGTGAGGGGGTTTTGGAGAAGACTGCATGATGTCCAGTCTAGCAGCCTGTCGGAGTTAAGACTTTACAAAATTGTAATACATTGATTAATTTGTATTTTTTCAATCTTTCAGAAAATGGACGATTCATAAAAATCAATGAGTTGCGCGAATAATCCGACAGATACCGTCTTGACGGACTCTATGCAAGCGCTATTTCAGAACTGAACGGCCGACCAGATTTCAGGACTCCATAAGCGATATGCAGCAGTTTACGCATGGCTGCAACAATCACCTGCATTG
>JAJYPA010000499.1 GCA_021795795.1 Pseudomonadota bacterium
AGACCGTGACGGTCTTGATGGCGCCTGCGATCTCCCGGTGGACCACGGCCTTCACCCAGCCGACCTTGGGGAGAAAGACCTTATTGCCCTCGACCTTCACCCGCTGGGGATAGGCGTAAGACTGACGCGGCGCATGCTTTTTCTTGAACTTGGGAAAGCCGGCGCGATGGGCGAAGAAATTGGCATAGGCCCGATCGAGATGACGCAGCGTCATCTGGAGGGCCTGGGAGTCGGCCTCCTTCAGCCAGGGAGTGTCTCTGGCCTTCCACACCGGCAGCATGGTGATGAGGGTATGGATCGAAAGAGACTCGCGCCGCTCCCTCCACGCCACCTTCTTCACATCCAGGGCCTTGTTCCACACGAAGCGCACACACCCCAATTGCCGGGCGATGAGGTCTTGCTGCGCGGCATTAGGATAGAGGCGAATTTTGGTGGCGCGGAACATACCGACAGTATAGTCAATATTACGCCTTATATCCCCGCCCTCAACGGCGGGGTTTTACGGCGCTTCATGGTAAAACCCAGGACCCGATGCCCCAGCCCCCAGCGCACGATCCACTCGACCGAGCGATAGACCTGGTCCCAGGAGGTACGAAACTGCCGGGAGACATCGAGCCACGAGAGTTACCGTGCCCAGGTTGCGAGGAATTGAGGGTAAGCCACTGATCTCGACAGCTGCGGGCCGCACCCTGATCGCGGTACTCCCGGCGGATCTCACCGATCCTGTGACGATCGCCCGGTGGGAGGACGCCCTGCGTCATATCACGGAGGGCTGAGAAAGCCTCTGCAGTAGCCCCTTGGTGACAGCTTAATGACTGGACTGCTGACGGCTGCGCATGCTGGTATAATGCACGCAAGGATCGTGCCCATTGATCGGCCACGCGGCCGATAATGAATAAGGATATTATCCATGGTCCATAATACGCTATGCGCAAAATGAGTGACGCGATAATGAGGACGAGACCACTCATTGCCCCCCGCCGCGTGAAGGGTCCCCAAAATGAAGGCTACGACCCTGTCGACCAGCAACCGCTACAGAGGACTGTGGGCCGTCGGCAATCACCTGCGCTCAACGAGAGCGGCAAAGGACCCAGCGCATCGCTTCAGGCGCTTCTCCTCGAGCTGGGCGCCACGCGCACGCGAGTCCCGAAAGGGGTCTTTCGTTATGCCACCCACGAAGAGGCGAACAGGGACCAGGAGCGATGGCGTGCCGCCGCGGTCGTGGCGCGCCAATCCCGGCCCGAATCCTCATGACAGAAGAATATACCCGGGCGGCCACGTGGCAGGATGTTATTCGGGTTGCCCGTTACCTGAACGAGGCGGGTGCCGTTTACATGCTGGTGGGCGGGTACGCCCTGATCGCGCAAGGGCTCAATAGGACATCGGAGGGTATTGATATTCTTGTGCGCCCGGATGCGGATAACGCCAATCGGTGGATTGTGGCGCTGTCACGTCTCCCGGATGGGGCCGCACGGGAACTGGCGGGTGAAACGGACTTACTAGAGCGCGATATTCATTACGGCATCCGCATTAACGACGAAATTACGGTTGATGTGCTGGGGTCTGTTTGCGTCTGACATGGGATGACCTCAAGGCCTACCGTACGTCACTGACTGTCGACGATGTGACGATTCCTACCCTCAATCTGGAAGGCTTATTGCTGACAAAACAGGGGGTGCGGCCCAAAGATCGAATGGACGCCGCTATCTTACAGCGTGCTCTTGAGGTTTTGCGAGCCACTGCCAAACCAGGCACGGAATCCAAGCCGCCGAAACCATAAGTCGTTATCCATGACGCGGTGTGATTCGAAGTGACGCGTCCGCTTCATTTTCCGCCTCCGAGATTCCTCGGCGAATTTCCCTAAAGAACGGCTTCTGGTCAACAGTGACGGATGCGTTTGGGCAAGCCAGCTCAACCAAGATGTCCAGCGCATCGCGGACGAATCTTTGGTGCAGCGTCGTGGGGGCTGGTGACTGCGCGTGATCGGTAAGGGCAGCGCTTTGCCCGGAGAGGCCCCCGTGAGCGATGGTCTTCTGGCCGATCTGGGGCAGTATATATTGTGGCCTGCGCCTTGGCCCACCTCTACCTCGTCCGCAAACGCCTGCTGCGACCTTCTCGGGCGTAATCTGCCCGGAATTCGGGCTCCGGGCCACAAAAGGTCTCTCGAACAGCCCAGAGAAGCCCGATTGGGGCGCGGGGCGGCGTGTTTTGGCTTATCCATCCCGCCAGAACCCCGCTTCGCGGCCTTGCGCTTGTCGAAATGGGGGGTTAGATCAGATATTTCCTAAATCAGAGGTGCCATAGGAACGCTCCTAAGTTATCTGGGGCGCTATGTACCATATCCGGGACTCGGATGTTTATTATTTTGGATACCGTCTATGAAGTTTTCTTAACGTCATAAAAGCTGCAACCGTCATCATAACTGGAGCTATCGCGGTAAAAGCCGTAAACCGCTTATGGAACTCCAATAATACAAAGGAGAGATAGACAAAGCTGATGTTCACTATGGTATAGAACACAGTAAGGGATATCCGAAAACGCTGCTCATCGGCCCATTTCCTCCCCCATCGACGATACATCCAAATGCCTATAGCGACACCGACACCGACAGCCAAAATATTAGTAGCCAAGCCAGCTGCAACCGTATGTTCTAGCACCCACGATGACACCGTCATGACCCCCCCTTAAGACGGCCTGTAGCCGCCTTACTAGTTGGCTAATATAAATTTTATCTAGTTTCGTGAACCTCACTTGGAATTTATCTACAAAGGTGCCTGCAAAACGATAGACAAACACGGTGACATTTGTTTGTACACATACCATTCCATTTACATGGTGTTAATATTGTGACGATAATGATCGGATTTTTATATCTCATTTGCATTAAGGCATTCCGCATAGCCGGTATCGCCACAATTATACATGGTATTAGTCATGACGCATGTCCCCTTGGAGGGTTAGTGCAGGTTCCGTTCGGCTTTGAATTCGACTTTTGGCCACAGTTGCGGGAGCGCGAGTAACGCAGCAGTTATATTAATTCCATTAGCAACATTTCCCAGAATTGTGGCAAAACGATCCTCAAAAATGTCCCTTAAAGTATCTACTATGGATGTGATAAAAAATAGGATTAGAGCGATGTCCAATATATTGGAGTACTATTGCTCCTCAAAATTGGTGGCAGTAGCCCTCAACAGTGACCCATTCGTGATTACCGCAGTTTGCATGCGATTAATAAGCCAGATCGCAGCGACAATCAGCACTGTACCGATCACGACGTCGACACCAATTGGTTGATTGAGAAGCCCCCATCCCGTAACCACACCAAAGACTGGGGCAAGGAAGAGATAGGCGCTTGCGCGTGCGGGATCCTCATGATGCAGAACATAAAACCAAGCGCCGAATTGAACGATTGAGGCCATGACAACCAGCCATACAAGGATGATGATCGAGGCTGGTGTGATTTGAAAATGAGGGCCCTCAAGTAGTGCGCCAAGCCCTATCAAGAAGACCCCACCCACCAGCATCTGGTAGGCCGTCATCACCCACGAATCGATCAATGGGCCCCAGCGCTTCAGGAGTAGGGTCGCAACAGCCCAAAACACCGCGCTCGCCAGGCCGTACACTACCCCAATGTGCAGGTGCCATGCGTCGCTAGTGGCGATACCGACCGCTACTGCAACTCCAGCTAATCCCAGTGCAGCACCGATCCACTGCACTGCACGATAACGCGTGCCTAGAAAAAACGCACTGAAGACAACAACTAGCATAGGATTGGCGAATGTAAGGATTGCCGACTCACCTGCCGGGATTGTTTGAAGGCTTAAGAAGATCGCCCCCATAACTCCGGTCGTCTGGAGTAGGCCAATCGCGATCACCCGGGCCCATAATCGCCAGTCATGTGGATGGGGGCGCTGACGGATACCGAAGGCAAGAATTAACCCCGCCAAGCTAAAGCGCAACCCTGCAAGAAAGAGTGGCGGGGCATAGCGAATGCCCATCTGAACCACCGCAAAAGACGACCCCATGAGGCTAGTCGCAAGCACTAACAGCAACAGCGTTTTCCGGTGAGCCATATACCATTCCCTGCTTCAAATTTGACCCACTTTAGCGGCCCCGGATGTTCCTGTACAATGAATTATTAAGAACATATTCTTCTTATAAGGTGAATTATGAACTTCTCCGATCTTGCAATCTTCCAAGCGGTCGTCGAATCAGGCGGTATCTGCCGCGCCGCAAAACGGCTCCATCGCGTTCCGTCCAACGTTACGACACGTATTCGTCAGCTGGAGGAGAAACTCGACGTGGAATTGTTTCACCGGGAAGGAAAGCGATTGATCCTGACGGAAACAGGCACGGTGTTTTTGGACTATACCAAGCAGCTTTTGCATCTTGCGCAAGAGGCTCAAGACGCGCTGCACAGTCAGACACTACGAGGCGGATTTCGCCTTGGCGCCTCGGAAAGCGTCGTGGCGACACGCCTACCAGTCCCGCTTGATGAGTTTCATCAGCGGCACCCGGAAGTCCGTCTGGAATTGCGCGCGGCGACATCTCAAAAACTAATCAGAGATCTTCAACAGGGCACTTTAGATGCAGCGGTAATCGCGAACCCAACGCATGAAGCGGGTATGGAGACCGCACTACAGTATCGTGAGGAACTCGTGCTAGTGACTCGGGCCGATCATCCACCCGTTCAACATCCTCGGGATCTCGCAGGATGCACGCTACTCGTCTTCGAAACCGGATGCGCTTACCGGCAGCGGCTTGAGGGGTGGTATACCCAGCACGGTGCGGTGATGGAACGTCTTGTCGAGTTTTCCTCCTACCATGCGATCCTTGGGTGCGCAGCAGTCGGAACCGGGGCGGCTTTGGTGCCGCAGTGTGTACTGAATGTATTCTCTGAGCGCTCGCGCCTTGGTATCCACCACCTTCCGAGCAAGTGGAACTCTGTTGATATTGTCTTAGCTTGGTGCAAAGGTCGTGATGGCGCGAAACTCTCGGCGCTTAAGGCAGTGCTGAAAACATGGTGGGGAACAGCCTCCGTTAGCTGTCAGATAGAGGCCGGTGGCAGGGCTACACGAAAGCGTGCGCGGGCTCTCGGTACGCATGACGGGACGTCCAGGTCACTCTCGCGTCGTCGGTCTCGGCGCAGCTCATGCATTGCCGGCTGAACGGCCGGTTTCTAGCGCGCAAGAGGTTCGTCCGCAATGACTGGTCTATGCGCCGAGATTACCGGCCCACGTTGTTGGCTAAGTGGTCTATGGCGAAGGTCCTCGTTTCCAGCGGGGCAGTGGCGACAGATTCATGTCGACCAGCAGCTTTACGCCCTAGCCAGATCGATCTCGCGTTCCTCCGCCCGCCACGCCGCATAGCGCAGCGCCTGCATGTCCTCGCGCTTTAGATAGGGATAGTCGGCCAGGATTTCATCGACACTGCGACCCGCGCCTATTTGACCGGCAATCGTACCCACTGTGACTCGCATGCCGCGGATGCAAGCCTTGCCACCCATCGCGTTGGGATCTTGGGTAATGCGATCAAGCTGTTCCATGCGCTACGCCTTATCAAAACTCGTTGGAACCGTAGTCTATTGACAATCGTGTTTCAATAGCGAATTTGGAGAACAAGAGAGTGCTGGTTTCAGATGAATATGCCGGTTTTCTGAGACGATCTCATGTACAGAGAGATCTGACAGGGCAGCCTAGATCAGCAATGACCAGCTGAGATTCTGGGGTATAAGGAAACAAAAACCGATGCCCTGGCAGTGGCGCGTTCGCCTGCCAGTGGTCAAGCGTGCGCTGGTGCTTTCAGGATGCGCGACGCGACGTCCTGGCCCTTGCGCCTTCGCTTCGCCATGGCGCGCGGCGCCAACAAGATCAGCCGTGGCAGCGCACCCGCGCGCTAGCGCGTTTCTCGGGCTTTGTGAGCACCCCCTTTCGATGGTCGGCATAAAGGGCATTGTCCCTGATTTGGCCCCAAGAGGTAAATAATCGGTGATCACGTCTCCGGTTGCTGCGTTAAAATCTGCCGGAAGTTACGCGCGAGCGGATAGAGCCAGATATCTTTGATGGGCACACTGATTTTC
>JAJYPA010000500.1 GCA_021795795.1 Pseudomonadota bacterium
TCGAACCCGGGAAGGGCATGACTTGCTATTTGCCACATTCCAAGGGCGATCGCGAATTTACTGGCCGCAGCTTCCGCTGCCCGGCGCTTTCCCGTCTTTGTCCCGTTACCGCCTATGAAAACTGGATTGCCGTCTCGGGCCTGACCTCGGGACCGGTTTTCCGGGGCATTGATCGATGGGGCAATGTGGGAACCGATGCGATTGCATCGGGCAGTGTCATCCCGTGGTTGCGGCAGCTATTCCATGCCGCGGGGGTGGAGGCACCGGAGCGCTACAGCAGCCATTCCCTGCGGCGCGGCTTTGCCGGCTGGGCGCGTGCCAGCGGCTGGGATCTGAAGGAATTGATGGAATATGTGGGCTGGAAGGATGTCAAGTCGGCGTTGCGTTATATCGAGATATCTGCCGACGATCTCAGCGCCAGATTCGAACAGGGACTAGCCATGCCGGATTCCCGGCTCGCACCTGATGACAGTTCTGCCTCGCCCAACCCCGATACTCGCCCGCGGACGACAAAACAGAAGCCGTCGCTCAAGATCGTCAAGTGACTGCGAACGCGAACGCTTCGCCAGCCGAACTCGCCTCCCGGCTGGCCGAAGAGCAGGCCAAAGTTCGCAAGCTGGAAATCATCTTCGGGAAATGGTGGCGCCACTATGCCGTCCCGTACGAATTTCGCTACACCCTGTACACCGAAAATCCCGCTTGTCCCTATTGCGGCGGTCCATTGGGTCCGTCCAGCACAAGCGATGCGCCCGAGGAAAACGAATCCGAACAGTCGGCCCATCTCGACCACATGGATCCGCTATCCAAAGGCGGGGAGGATTCCATCCGCAATGCGGTGTACGTCTGCGCCAAATGTAACCTGGCCAAGCGCGACCGGCTTTTCATCGATTGGCTGGAGATACTGCCGCCCGAGTTACGGGAAAAAGCCCGGGTAGTCTATGTCGCCAAACATGGCCACCCGCCTGAGGCCTTTCAGCCGGCAACTAAACACGTGCGACTCGTGCAGCCCCGCATCGAGTTGCAGTTTGACGAGGTGGTATTGCGCAGACTGTTTCCCAAGCCCATCGTCACCGGTCCGCCAGGCGGTTAACGGCGCGGCGGTGGCTGGAGCCGACTCAAGCGCTCGCCACCCCCCTGGCGCCGGCCAACAGCCACTCCCGATATTCATTGATCGGGAAGCTGAACGTGCCACGGAAATTGATATTCGAAAAATGGGCCGGGCTGACATTTTGCAACCAGTTCAGATCGTCCCCCGCATCGGCCAGGCTGCCATCGCCGATGACGTGCTCCTGCATCTTGCTGGCAGTCCACGCCAGACACAGGTTTGTCAGCAGCGTCAACGACCCGGATACGGCATAGAGCTCATCTTCATGTTGGCCGCGCGGTTTGGAGAAAGTCCCCGCATTGATGGCACGCTGCAGGGTATGGACGGCTTCGCCATGCACCAGAATCCGGTTGATCGTTCGCCTTAGGTCCTCGCTCAAAAAATAATCGCAGAGATAAATGCTGCGGATCAGCCTTCCCAGGTGCACACCGGCCCGATAAATCGGGCTGTCGGAACTGGCTGAGCCAAACCGCGCCAAGGCAACCGTCGCGGTAGTGTGTCCGGTTTCGATCGATGCAGTGAGGCGCACCAGATTGTCCCATTCGGCCCGTATCTGGCGCAGCGAGATATTGGGAATGACCACCCCTTGTAGCGATTCAGGCACGTTTTTCATGTTGCTCGGCAGGTAAAGCCTACGCTCTGCCAATCTGGCCAACCGGGGGCAGAGCGCAAATCCGAGCAGTTTCGCGATGGCCATCGCAAACTCCGTATAACCATGGGTATCCACCGCCAACCGGTCAATGTCGATTTCCGTCTGCCGGATCGCGCCCTCTATGGCGGCGCCGGCCTGGCGTTCGTTGAGGATGATCGGCTGATCGTAGATCACGCTCCAGAAATCGGACAGGTGCGTATAGGTTCCCACCGAGGGCACGCGACGTTTGGGGTCCATGCGCGCTACCCAGATTTGCCGCGAGACATCGAGGCTCATCATGTCGGAGGAGGCCAAGGTACCATCCCCCCAGATGGAGGCAATAGGCAGACGCCGCTGCAAACCGATGACTGCATCGTTTGCAGCGCGCACAACGCCGCGATCCTCAAATAACTGCATACCAGCGGTGATTTGGCTTGGCTTGAGTTGTGGCACCATCAGACTGACGCCGCTGGCGTCAAGCGCACTGCCATGTGCCAGCATGCCGGCGTATACCTGCAGCAACTCCGTCGGGCTGCGGGCGGGACGCCCCAAGACAACCTTGCTGAACCCGGTACGGCTGTCCATTTCCAGAATGAGATCGGGAAGTTGAACAACGCCGATTTTTGAGAACAGTGCGTTTCGCTTTCGCTCGATCTCGGGACGTGCCTCCGCGGCCCTGACGCGAGGTACATGGATAGCACCGGCCTCGATGCTGATTCTACCCTGGGAGATTGCGGCAGCGACGGCAGTCAGCTTCTGTTCAAGTTCCGCTACCAGCCGATCAATGATGTCGTCCGCGCTGCGGGGGAGATTCAATTGTGCATAACGCTTTGTCCTCTCCTTGGCCCAGCGCTGCTCATCGATCAGCAAACGGTGCCGGCCGCGGAATTTCTCGCTGTGATCTACGTATACGGCGCCACTACGCAGAGACTTGCGCAGTCCGATCAGGGTTACGGCTTCGAGACCCCGCATTGCGCGTTCGCGGTCCTCACCTTCGATGATGTCCTTCCAGGGCGCGGGGATCGAAACCCCGGGTTTTGTTGGTAGGGCGGAGATTTTCTGCCGGTACAGGCTCCGCAAATAGTCGGCGCATTCTTTGCTGGGATTATCTTCTTCGGCCTGGATTTCGAGTTTCTGGAGTTCGCTGAGCAGCGACCGTAAGGATGGGTTCGGCTCGGAAAGGATATGGCGTGCGGCAGCGGCTCGTGTCGGAAACTGCGGGGGCCTGTAGCCTTCCTCAAGTTGTTTGACATAGTTCCTGAAGTCCGCGTCGGACAAGGCTGCATCGCGTGATCGCTCGAATATCTTGGTGAGCATCTCCCGAGAGGATACCGTTTCCTCGGCCTCCAGCAAGCGAGCCTTGTCGTAGGCATTGCGGACGATTTTCGATATCTGGCGAGCGCCCAACAAGATCGCTGCGTCGGAGGCCTGCATCAGCGCCATCTTTAGGAAACATACCAAGCGTAGACTCCGGATCGGATCCTTCAGTTCGCGGTATTTAACCGGACGAATGTTATGGAGTTGCGTGGCATATGAGCGAACCTTTTCGATGGCAACGCTATCCAGGTTCAACTCATGAACCCCGATTCCTTTGAGGAAGTTGATCCGTTCCATTCGTTCCCGGAGGGCATGGATCGATTTGCGGCGAGGTGGCTGCTGCAGCCATTCGAGCGTTGAGCGTCCTGTGTTGAGCCGCGGTTTCAGGACGGCTGCCTCCCACCGAGCCAGCTCTCTTGCGGGTAACTGTTCCCGGATAAGGTGGAATAATCCTTCTTCGGAGTCTGCCATTGCACGGCGCGCGTAATCCCGGATGGTGCGGTCGGCGATGGAAATGTAACGATGCTGGTAAAGCCACAGTTTCCCACGCTCAACGAGGACATCGACCGCGGCCACATGCCTGGCCTCCTGACTCAAATAGGGAAGCAATCCCTTCAGCTCCTCGGGCGTGGCTTTTGAAAATCCGAGCGCCTTCATAGCCCACCATTGATGCTCATAGAGGGTTTTTGGGCGTTTGTAGATTGCTCTGAGGGTTGCGATGGTGAGGGGTGGGACATCGAGCTGAGCCGCGATGTGGCGTAGCAGCCTGGCCGGAATAACTCGAACGGCCTCAAGAGGACATCCCGTCATCTTGAGGAAACCAAACTGAATCGCGGCAGCGACCTTCAAATTCGCCTTGTTCCGAGATCGAATTACGGCAAGTTCCGCCTCGTTGAACGTGAAGAATGCCTGTAGTTCGATGGCCGAAAGGGATTTAGGGAAAGTAGAGGTGCCGAGGTACTGATACTGCCAACGGTGAATGTCGGGCATTTTTGCCTCCCTCGATATGAGAAGGCCAATTTAGCGCTATCGGATCTACACGGTCAACCATAACACCATGAAATAACAGGTGAATTAAGATCTCTCCAACCTGAACCGCAATCTATGTGAATTGACAACGCCAAAATCAGCACGAAAAGTACGGGAACCCTGAACCATTGTTTTAATCATCGTTGTCCTGATGCTGATCGGGGTAATACCCGTGTGGCCGCACAGCCGGAATTGGGGTTACGGCCCAAGCGGCGGGCTGGGGCTGATCCTGATCATTCTGCTCGTGCTGCTTTTGCTGGGGCGGTTATGAGACGCACCTTCCGGTACGGCTGAACGGGGTTGGGCCGTGTAATCAAGGCCCATAGCAGACGGTTCTGGATAACCCCGGAATTAAAGAAGGCCCGCACTACTGCGGGCCTTCTTATTTGGCTCACCGACCTGGGCCCGAACCAGAAACCTGCGGACAGGCGTTTCGGAAACCGGGATCATGTTTGCTTAATGCCGCCCTTTGTCGAAACGCGTGACCCGGCAATCGAGCGAAAAGGGGCGGACTAATTCCGGTCTCGGTAGTCATCGTCGCGACGGTCGTCCCGATTGTCACCGGGGCCTCTGCCGCCGCGGTCATCGCCACGGCCTCTGTGCCTGACCTCTCTGGGGTAGCGATCCCTGGGTAGCTCCCTCCAGGGGCCCGTTTTTGCGTTGGAGTAGCTCCAGCTATTGTTGTGGAAGTAGTAGTAATAACCGCTGTGATAGTAGTAGGGGTCCGCGCCTAACTCCACAACCAGTGGCAGCGCCGGGGCCACAGTGTATCCAGGACCATAGTCTGCGGGAGTCACTACGCATGCGGTAAGCAACGGCGCCGCAAGTAATGCGACATAGAGTTTGCTGAACATATCGGTTCTCCTCGATGTGTATCCTGAATACGTTGCTGAGGTTCACCCGCTTCCTTGTGAGTTCGTCGCAAATCCAAGAAGCATGGTCAGTGAATCCGCTTTTGATGCTAGCCCATGAAGATTGGGTTTCAAGCAGCCCAGCTTTCCATCCGCGCGCTGGAGTTACCAGAATTTCGTGGGAGCGACAAATGCCTGTCCTAGATTTCGGGCATTTCTACGATTTAACATAATATACATTATGCGAAATAATGTATAAAAGGCGGCAAGCATTGCCAACGGCAATGCATCACTGCCACAGAAATTCGAGCTGTTCTCGGCATCGGATGTATCAGATTTGGGCACTGCACCGCTACCATGAAGCTGCTGTCACCTTCAAAAATAGACTATGCCTGCCCATCGGACCGAAAAATCGTTTTTGGGCTGATTGTTTTCTGCACTGCTGTGACACTCTCATTTTTTCCCGTGGCCCTTCAGGCCTTTAACGAGTGCAGACCTCAAAGCAAAAGCGGGTGATAACTGTGATTGCGTCAAGGGATCTCTAGATGCGGTGAAGCGTTAGAAGCGAACCGTACAGGGACGCAAGGCTGCACGCCAGATTCTGGGCAAACTGCGACAGAATCACTTCGAAGCATTACGGCAAAACCAGTCCTCTTCTCGCCCTCTCGGCACTATTTCCGAACGACCTTGCAAGGCCTGGCGTAACGCCACAATTCCCTTGAGTCGACGGTTGGGCAATTCTCGGGCTTAAAGAATGTTCACCCGTGAAATCAGCCGCTTACGGAATTTTGTTCCAGTTGGTCGATTACTTGCGCTGACAGGTCCGGGAGCATCTCGATCAGGCTATGTGCGCCAGCAGACGGACGGAGAAACGGGTTGCCCATAAGCTTCATGCATCGGAGTCAACATGCGTCCAATTTCTGCACCGTGGCCATGCGCGCAGCTTTTTACAAGGCGGCTTGGCAAAGAGAAGTGTCTGCCCGGCATGGATTGCCGACGCGCCCACTTGCAGCCCTATCCCATAAAGGAACAACAGTGAACACACTCAGCATCAATGTAATTGCGCTTGCGGTCAGCCTCACGTTCAGCGCCGGCACCATGGCGCAAAGCCTGTCGAAGGACGACTACAAGGCGGGCAAGG
>JAJYPA010000501.1 GCA_021795795.1 Pseudomonadota bacterium
GGGACAGCCATCGCTGTCCCGCGCTTCTCCGGGTGCGTGTTCTTGCCGAAAGACCGTGGGATAACCCCATCGTTTCGACCTCAAATAGCTCGGGACAAGGCACCTAATTTATTGCGGGACGTAACACAGGGGGAGATCTTGACGATTCTGTGCAAAAGCTCGGGCTGCTGCCAAGATCTGCGACGGGTTATCACCTGTCAGAATGAGTTGTTCTTCCCGCGTGTCCTTGCCGGAGTGGCGCAACAATAGCTCGGGGCCGTGGCGGCCAACCTTGCTCAAGTTGTGGAAAACGGACCTTTGGCCCAACATGAGAACCAAGGGAGCCACTTTCTCTTGCGATGAGAGATGCCCCTCCTCCACTTGGACCGCGACCGGCTGATGTACCCACAGTGCAACACCAGCAACGGCCGCCTGCGCCGCCTGCAGCATGGTAGAATTGACTGGGCCGCGTAAAATCAGCGGGAGAGAAATCATCGAGTCTGATTCTTGTAAAATCGCTTTCACGTCGGCGAAACTGAGGTGTGCTTGCCGCTCGATTGCCGACTGATACCGCAAGATAGATTGGTAAGCATCAATCTGCGTCCAGGCAGAGGGCCTCTGCGCTCCGACTCGGCTGGGTGGCCGAAGACGTATCGTCACAACCTGAGGCCCAGCGTGCAAGATGCCAGCAGCAAGCGCAACCGTAAACTCTCCTTGCGGGTAGTTTCGATGTTCCCGAACCGCCCCCACATCCTTCCCATTCAGCGATACGATGAGTTCCGTCCCAGTTGGCGTATTCGGTCCCGCGAAATATTGGACCGCTAGTGTGGCATCCTTGGTCTCTTCAACCGGCGGGATAACCCACTGAAAACGAAACGTTGGATGTTTACGATTGAGCACGACAAAGTGCGTACTATTACTAAGCTGTGCAACAGATATGTTTCGCGTTGCACTATCGTCGCTCCATGCAGGGACAGTGGCCCACAAGGCAAGACAGCCCAGCAGATACGCGCTGAACAGATTTCCGGGGCGACGATGCACTATCATCTTGCAATCCGCGGGCGGCGAAAGGAACGTCCTTGCAGCGCACTGACACCTCGTCGGCTACTCCATCGTAGTTGCCACAAGAGAATTTGATCATGGCTAACACGGAGAAGATAATTGAGCCAATACCACAATCCAGAGAATGTTTTGCCCAAGAAATACGAGTAGGCCCATAAAAAACCAACCCGACGACGCCGATTCTCCAGATAAGCATCTAGTCGCTGACTGTCGCCATAAACCTGATCAACGATGACCCGTTTTTGAGCGACAGAGGTGTACTGAAAACGCAGACCCACCCTCTCCGGCCCAGCAACCGCTACGATCGCGGGGATGCACCCCGCGGATTTCCCTTCTCGATCTACGATGCGTACCGCCACAACCTGTTCAGCCAACTGTTTTAGCGTATGAGGAATTGCAAGCTGAGGGAAACCTAACCCAGATATCGAGATGTCCAGAATAGGACCACGAATAATCTGACCATTACGACACTCTAGCTCCGCATGTACATCCGAGGCCGCGGGAATGCGATAACTCTCTCGAACTTGTTTGCGCTCCAGCATGACCACCATCGTCGCGCTGATAATCACAAAGTTCAAGACCTCCCACAACATCGTGAAAGTAAGCTGCGGACGCTCCCCGGGATGGGCGAACCAGCGCCAACACCCTACCAGTAAGGACGACAAGATCACCACAAAGAACAGAAGCTGTATCTTAGCTGCTGATGACACAAAATCCCGATCCAGATGTTCGCCTTTCGGAGTCACATTAAATGGCCGTTTGCCAGGCCTCAAGAATGTGCTGAACAACATGATCGCGGCTAATGGGGTCTGCACCATTTCGTAGACGTCAGACGTCAACGGCCAACGCACCTTACCGTAAACAAAATCGGAGTAGATCCAAGTCGCCAGAAAATAAGGAGCTCCATAAATCAGATACTGATGAATGGTCGCGTTATACACCATGATGCCGAAAACCAGAAACATGGAAGGCGCCAACATATTTATGAGACGCACATAGGGGAACAACCAATATGAGAAGCTGGTAATATATGTTAGCTTCTGGGCCCACGATAGTCCGCCTACCCACAATGGGTTTTTCATCTGCAGGATCTGAATGGCCCCCTGCGCCCAGCGCACGCGCTGACTTATTAAACTTGTCACGGTTTCGGGTTGCAATCCCAGAACCTGGGATCGATTGAGGAAGACGCTATGATATCCACGTGCGTGTAACGCCATGGCGGTTTCTACGTCCTCCGTGAGAGTGTCGGTCTGAATACCGCCGACCTCAAGCAGCATGGAACGACGAATGATCGCCGCTGAACCTACGAAGAAACTTGAACCCCAGCCATCCATCCCCTGCTGGATGTATTGCTGAAAAAGCTCCGTTTCTGGTGGAGAATCGCGGAATATGTCCAGATTCTTCTCCACTGGGTCTGGGTTGATGAAACTGTGGGGCGTTTGAACAACGGCACAGCGATCATCCTTCAGGAAGAAGCCGACAGTATTCCGAAGAAAATCCTTTGTGGGGACGTGGTCGGCATCAACGATGACCAACAGATCGCCGCTGAGGGATGGCAGGACCGCATTGATGTTTCCGGCCTTAGCATGATTGTTATGAACTCGCGTATGGTACTGAGCGCCGACACTGGCGCAAAGCGCTTGTAGCTCAGCGCGTCGAGCACGGGAGGTCATCGCAGTTTTAGGGTTGGCGCATCGATCGTCCGTACCGCCATCGTCTAGGAGGTGTACAGTAAATCGATCTACCGGGTAATCGATGTTCAGAGCGCCGAGCAAAGTGATTTCTAGGATGTCCGCTGCCTCGTTGTAGCTAGGTACGAGAATATCTACCGTAGGCCATAACGTCACGTCATCGGGTAACGAAGCCGGTTGCCGCTCCCGGGGCGCACAGGATACAAAAAAACCCAATATGGCATAGGTGGCGGCATAGACCTCGGCAAGAAATAGCAGCACACCAAATAGATCACTTGCCCAGCCATAACCACCGATTGTAAATTCGACCCGCCATATCAGGTATCGGAATATAAGATAAATAGCGAGCAAAATGTTCGTAACGCGAAAAAGGTCCCGTACGGTTTGACCCAACCTTATCCGTTTGAGCAGGAACAGTTGTAGCATGAGTATCGAGATCAGCACCATGCTCACCACGGCCTGCGCTGAGTTTTTCACCGGAAGCTCCGCCAAGGCCAGAGCGCACAGAATCGAGAGCATAAAACAGGTCACGGCTACGCATGAAATCAGCCGCCCCGACCAGCGCTCCTCTCCATCTGTATTAACTTGCATGACGCATTATCTCCCAATGCGCTTCATACCAATCGAGAGTGGATCGCAAGCCGTCCGTAAGAGAGATTTTTGGAGCCCAATCCAGCATGCGCCGCGCCTTACCAATATCCAGATACTTGATGGCTGGATGGGATCTTTTCTCCCCTCGGAAAATTGGCTTGTCGGAATTCCTACCGTGCAATTGCGCCAGACGTTCTGCAACTACGTATATAGAGGTCGCCTCGCCGTTCCCAAAATTGAAAGCTTCTCCTGCCTGATCCTGCAGTTTTTCTCCCACCTTCAGATAGGCATCAGCCATATCGGCGACATGCAAAAAATCGAGTTGCGAACTGCCATCATCTCTTGTGCCAAAATCGTAGGCCTGGTTTTCCAGTAGATTATAAATCGCTCGGGGAACCAGACGACTAAAATTTATGTCCCCGGGGCCATAGGTGTTCATGAATCGACACACGCCGATTCTCAGGTTGTATATTTTGGCGTAGCTGCGCGCCACACAGTCCGCTGCCACTTTGGAAGACGCGTAGACGTTTGTAGCGTCCAGCGGTGGAGCATCTTCGCTGATAGGCTCATTGCAGATGGTGGCTCCATAGTACGCGCCACTGGATGCCACCACCATCCGTTCTATTGTACTGCTAGAACGCATCGCCTCGAGAAGGGTATAGGTTCCCATTGCATTGACACTAAGCGTCTCCCACGGCAATTGATTACTGATAGGGACGATGGGTTGGGCGGCCAAATGAAATACGGTGTCTATAGCGAAACGAGAAAGGCTGAGGCGGACGAAATCTAGATCCCGGATATCTCCGAATAGCAGTTGAACGTGTCGATCCAGACCTTGGATGTGTAAATACGACCAGCGAGAAACCAGTCTATCGAGAACGAATACGCGGGCGCCCAGTTCGAGCAGACGCGCGCACAGGTGCGCGCCCCCAAAGCCTGCCCCCCCGGTGACTAGACAGTTCCTACCCTGCCAGAAGCTGAACATGTGGCCGCGTCTCCTGAGTGGAACGATAATATTGACGATAAAACCGAATAGTCTCCTGGAGAGTTTCCAAAAAACGATCTGACGGACAGAATCCGGTATCATTCACTAATTTCTCCCCGTTCAGATGCTGCTTGGTAATGGCATGAATGGTCGATGCGTTGGCGCTGACCTTGACGCTGATTCCGTTTTTGAGAATCTCTGCGGAACGGACTGGCTCATACTTTTCTTCCACCGCCGCGGCTAGTTCAACTATAGTTCTCAACATTGCCGGCGTGGTAAGATAAGTACCACCTGCTAGATTGTATACTTCTCCTCGGCAAACGGTGTTATGCGCCATCAGTACGATTGCGCTAACCAGCTCATCGACATAAAGGTAATCACGCTGATGTTCTATGGCGTCAAAATAAAGCTCAGGGGCTTCTGGGGCCTCACCAGAAAACATCTTGCTCATTGCTTTTGGAAGCAACCGATAGCCTGTATTAAAATCATAAGGACCGTAAATATTACACATTCGGAGCGTGACGGTCGGGAGCTGGAATGCCTCATGGTAGGTCCGTGAGAAGACGTCCGCAGCAAGCTTGGCGGAGTCGTAAACACCTATTCCACGGAGCGGGGTCAGGTGCTCGAAGTACGAATCACCATCCATTTCTCCGTACACTTTGTCCGTAGAGGATAAAAATATCATATTGGGTTTATATGATGATAATCGGCAGGCTTCAAGAACATTTATCCAGCCCATAGTATTCGACATTATCGTGTCGTATGGCGCGGTTAGCGCTTTTTCGATTACGGAAGCAAAAGCGGCAAAGTGAAATATGTAATGATATCTGCCATTATTTATGACATCCATCATGGCTTGCTTGTTGGTGACATCGGCCTCAATAATGCTGACCTGATCCCGAAGTTGTTGTCGCGGGCAGTTAATTTGGGATTCCCTTGCCTCGGAAACATCGATATCAAGCACAGTGACATCGGCACCGTACTGTACAAGACGGCGAGCCACGTGCCCTCCGATAAAACCAAAGCCTCCAGTGATTAACACTTTCTTTGCGTGAAAATATTCGTCCACGTTGTGGATGTTCAAGGGTTGCTGAATCTTTGTATTGGTCGACATATATCCTTCCTTCCGGCGGTTAAACCGGCTAGCAACACTACATTCTCAATGTACCTGCAAACGTCCAAGAAACTATGCAGCAGTGGTAGGCAGTATTCGTGCCACAGCCTAACTATCTGACCAAAAAAAGTAAAAGAATATGGCGTTATACTAATATGTCTTATATTTATTACACCTTGCTTGCACAATAACAGATGTTGAATGACAATCAGCAAAGTACGTGGGCGGAGGTGTTTGTTAACCTCATCCTGAATGCGTGATCTCGCGTTTCGAAACACAGAGTAATATTATGTTTTATATGGTATAATCTGATCTGGCTCGCCTCGCCACCCAATGGGTGCGCATGGAGTCCACGAGAGTTGTGCTGGATCTAAGCGGCGGCACGCTGACTTCCTTGGCCGGACTGGCCTTGGTTGGCCAGGCTCTGCGCCGCTTTGCACAAGTGCCGTAGCTGGTAGATCCCGCCTTTCCCGTAGCTCGGGCATCCCGAACTGTCGGTTGGCGCGGGGAACAGTTCCCCCGAATGTCCCCCACAGGCAATAAAAAAGCACCCAGACATTCGTCTAAGTGCTTGATTTATTTGGTGGCGCTTCAGGGACTCGAACCCCGGACACGCGGATTATGATTCCGCTGCTCTAAC
>JAJYPA010000064.1 GCA_021795795.1 Pseudomonadota bacterium
CCAATATGCCCTTGTTCGACCGCTTGGGTGTCGGCGATGAGATCCGCGCCATCGGCATGGAAAAATGGGGCGCGGAATTCGTATCGCCGCACCATGCGCACAAGCAGGTATTCAACTTTGCCGAAGCCTGGGATAAATCCATGCCGATGGCCTATCAGGTGCCACGTGCCCAGTTTGACGAGATTCTGATCCGCAATGCCCGGCAAAAAGGCGTGGAAGTTATTGAAGGCTGCCGTGCCAAGAATGTGGAGTTCCTGCCGGACGATCATCCGGGCGGCCCCGGTGCGCGCGTCACCGCCGTGATGGATGATGGAACGCAAGCCGAATGGGAAACGAAGTTTGTGGTCGATGCCTCGGGACGCGATACGTTCCTTGCCAACAAGATGCAGTTCAAGCACCGCAACCCCAAGCACAACAGTTCGGCGGTGTACGGCCATGTGCGTGGCGCGATACGCAACGACGGCAAGACCGAAGGCAATATCACCATTTTCTGGTTCGATCACGGCTGGTTCTGGTTCATTCCGCTGATGGATGGCATCACGAGTATCGGCATGGTGACCTGGCCCTACCATATGAAATCGCGCGGTGACCGCAGTCTCGAACAGTTCCTGCGCGACAACATCGAGACTTGCGCGCCGCTGGCCGAGCGTTTGCGCGGTGCCAAATTTGTGAACAACGTCGAGGCCACAGGTAATTACTCGTATCTGTCTGACCGTACGCACGGTCAGAACTACGTGCTGCTGGGCGATGCCTTCGCCTTTATCGATCCGGTCTTTTCCTCCGGCGTACTGCTCGCCATGCAAAGTGCCGTCATGGCGGCCGATGCGATCGATACGGCCTTGCAGCATCCCGCCAAAGCGGCTGCGGCGCTGAAGAAGTTCGACAAGCAGATCCGGATGGGGCCGAGCGAATTCTCGTGGTTCATTTACCGTGTGACGAATCCGGCGATGCGCGATCTGTTCATGGGGCCGCGCAATATTTTCCGCGTCAAGGAAGCGCTGCTTTCCCTGCTGGCGGGCGATATTTACGGCAACACGCCCATCTGGAACTCGCTGCGCATGATGAAGGTGATCTATACCGTCGCATCGCTCCGACATCCTGTGCGTGCCTACCGCGCATGGCAGGCGCGGCGGCACAATATCCGCCCTGTCGCTGAAATCTGATGTTCAGTTCGCTACGCGGTTGGTGACCTCAACGCCCAGAATTCGGACCAGAGTTCGGATTTAGAAAGTGTCCGTGGCGCGAATGTCCGTGACGGTCAGCACGAGATGATCAAGCCTGTCTATCTTCATGTGAATGGAGGGTGTCGGGTTCTGCCGAGTCAATTATTCCGGTGCGTGATGAGTGTTTTGATCTGCCGGTCCTGCCAGCGAGAAAAGACCAGCAGTGCCGACAGGCCACCGATCAGCGCAAAGAACATATCCGACTGCGCATCCCATTCATCGCCTTGCGTACCCAGAAACTCATCTGCGCCCTGGCCCATGGACAGCGCTGCCGCCCATTCGATCAATTCATAGGTCGCGCTGATCGCCAGCACGATGCAGACGACGATAAAGGCAAGCATCTTCCGGCCATTCACGTATGCGCCGCGAATCAGGATCTCCCGTGCCACAAGCGCGGGAACCAGGCCCTGGAAGAAATGGCCGATCTTGTCATACGGGTTTCGCTGGAGCCCGAAAAACGCCTGCAGATCGAAGCCGATGGGCACCTGCGCATAGGTGTAGGTGCCCCCGACGATGAGGATCAGTGCGTGCATGGCAATGAGCAGGTATAGGAGTTGAGTCAGCGGGAAGCGTTGGTACGTGAACCAGAGCACGGGGTACGCCAGCATGACGGGCAAGGTTTCCATAATCCATGTTGCCCGGTCGAACGGGGCGAGACCGGACCAGAGCAGTGCCGCCATAACGAGGACAGAAGTAACGGGAAGTACGCTGTTTCTCAGTGAGATCGGCATAGGGCGCCCTGGAAATCGAATTGAGTGTTGTGGGTGTGCTGGCTCATTTTGTCTGCCCCCGATTTTCCCCGATTTTCCCCGATTTTCTTGAGTCGCCAGAATACACCATGATGGTTCGGAGAAGTTTTGCGTGTCTGTGGCCCATTCCGTACAAGAAGATGGGGCGTATCGATAATGCAAATGCCGGTCATGCCCCCTTATGAGGTGTTAATTCAAGGTAAGATGATCGATCGTAATGTCGTTCTTTTGCCCCATGGTTGTGATATTTGGCTGTGACTTTTGAATGTTGATGAATAACCCGGAATCCTCCAGCGCTCATGCCCTGCGTTTCGCGCGCCTTTTTGCCGAGGCGTGTCGTGGGTTTGCGCCTGCTTCGCAGTATGAGGTCGGTTTTGAGCGGGCGCTGGGTGTGGTCTGGTTTGGTGAACCGCCCAGCGATTGTTCGCCCCAGATGGCCGATGTGCCATTCATGTCCGTCCCCATGCCCGTGCTGCAAACGGATCGTACGGGGGCGGGCGAGCTTTGGCTGGGCGGGGCCGTATCCGCGACGAAGGAATTCGAGGGCATTCGGTACCGTGCGGACGACGATGTGCTGTTCGGAACAATCACCATCGGCGGGAAAGACAACCACATGGCCGTGGATAGTCAGTCGGTTTATGAACGTATGTTCCGTTTGCTCGATCAGGCCGGATATCCGTATTTGTGGCGTACCTGGAATTTTCTGGCGGACATCCATGGCAATGACCAAGGGCTTGAGCGTTATCGGCAGTTCAATGTTGGCCGCCAGGCTGCCTATGACGCGCGCCAGCAGGCTGTCGAAAGCTGCGCACCGGCGGCCTGTGCGCTGGGGATGCGCGATGGCGGCTTTTGTGTCGGCTTTCTTGCGGGGCGCGTGGCGCCGATCCTGCTGGAAAATCCAAGACAAGTCAGCGCCTACCATTATCCCGATACCTATGGCCCGCGCAGCCCGACGTTCTCTCGCGCCACGTTGGTGCCGTTGAGTGATGCGTATCTACTGCTGATTTCCGGCACGGCCAGCATCGTCGGTCACGAGAGCCGACATCTTGGCAATGTGCGGGCGCAAACGCGGGAAACCTTGGCGAATATCTCCGAAATCGTCGCGCAAGCCAATGACCGACTGAACGCCGCCTGGGCAAACGATCGCCTGCCGCAAGGGCCGGGCTTCATGCTTAACGATCTGCAGCTTCGCGTATACGTGCGGCGACCGGAGGATGCCGACGCCGTGCGGCGTGAGTTGGGGGTATGTTTGGGCAGGGATCTCAACGTCTGTTTTGTGCAGGCCGATGTGTGTCGGCAGGAGCTGCTGGTCGAAATCGAAGCGAGCGGACGGGTTCGTCGAACACGCGATGACCAGGAGGCGCGATAGTGCTGGCTCTTCGCCGCTTGCGCGCGGTATTTCAGACTCTTCATGAGGTCACCTCTATGGTGTTGGGGGTGTCCTCTTTTACCCTGTTGTGTCTAGTCTGGTTGCCGTTCGTCTGGGTTTTGCGGCCATTGTTTTCCGGGGAGGCACGGCGTCTTATTGGTCATCGTATCGGGCGGCGATTCATTCATCAGGGCTTTCGCCTTTATCTCGGTTTTTTGCGACTGTTCTGCGCCAACCATTTTGATCTTGCGGCACTGGATGCGTTAAGAAATGCGCCGCCGCGGGTGCTGGTGGCCAATCATCCTTCATTGCTGGATGTCTTGCTGATCGTTTCCCGGCTGCCGAATGTGGTGTGCGTGATGAAAGCCGGGCTGATGAACAATATCCTGTTCGGGGCCGCCGCGCGCATGGCGGGCTACATTCGCAACGACGGCCCGCTGGAAATGATTCTGCAGGCCGACGCGGCCTTGGCCGAGGGCGCGCATGTGCTGATTTTTCCCGAAGGCGGGCGCACGGTCGAATTTCCACTCGATCCCTTCGGCCAAAGTGCTGCCTTGATCGCCCGGCGTGCCAATGTGTCGATTCAATCCCTGCTGATCGGTTTTTCCAGCCCCTACCTCGGAAAACACTGGCCGTTATGGCGGCGGCCCGAATTGCCGTTACGCTGGTCTGTGCGCCTCGGTACGTGTTATCCCCGGCCCGCCGATGTGACGGCCTGCACCCGCCAGATGGAACACGACATGCGAATGGCATTGAGCGCACAGCCCGGATCGAGTCGCCCATGATTGATTCTTCCCTGTTTGAATCATTTGGGCACCTCGTGCTCATCCCGAGCTACAACCCCGGAGAGAAGGTGTTCGAAACGCTGGCGGCGGCGCGCGCGCAATGGTCACCGGTGTGGGTGGTGGTCGATGGCAGTAACGATGGCACAACCGAACGCCTGTTGGGCCTGGCTCAAACCGATCCGGGTTTGCGTGTGCTCGTGCTGCCGGAAAATCAGGGCAAGGGCGCGGCGATCCTGTATGGCTTGGTCGAAGCGCAAAAGGCAGGCTTCACCCACGCGCTGACGATGGATGCCGACGGCCAGCATCCGGCAGAGCGCATCCCCGATTTCATGCAGCAATCACTGCAGGCACCTGAGGCCATGATTCTGGGCAAGCCCGTTTTTGCGGCCGATGCGCCCAAGCTGCGCGTCTACGGGCGACAGGTTTCCAACACCTGGGCGAATCTGGAAACCCTGTGGATGGGCATCGGCGATTCGCTGTTCGGCTTTCGGGTCTACCCCATCGAACCGCTCAAGAAGATCATGTTGCGCCATCGCTGGATGCGCCGGTTCGACTTTGACCCCGAAGCGGTCGTGCGGCTCTGTTGGGCGGGCGTTCGGCCCATCAATGTGCCGACGACGGTGCGTTACTTCACGGCGGAAGAAGGCGGTGTGTCGCACTTCAATTATCTGCGCGACAACCTGCTGCTGACCGGGATGCACACCCGATTGTTTTTGGGTTTTCTGTGGCGATTGCCTAAACTTTTGGTGCAGCGGCTGTTTTCCCGCTACCGTTAACCCGGTTTCGATGACGCGCCGAGCCACGCAACCGTGGCTTCTGCTGTGCGTTCGGCAATCAGTGCCACCGCATGCGCGATGGCGTCCTCAACATCAACGCTATCCCTGCACAAAGGCCAAGCGGCCCACAAGCCCAACGTTTTGATTTGCGCGTGTGTCATGCGCACGCTGCCCGCAATGCAGATGACCGGTTTATCGAATCGACGTGCGCGACGGATGACTTCAGCGACGACCTTGCCTTGTGCCGTCTGCGTATCCAGCGCCCCTTCGCCCGTCAGCACGAGATCGGCTTGTTCGATGGCTGCGTCCAGCGCCAGCAAATCGGCCAGATACGCGCTGCCCCTTTGCCTTGTTGCGCCCAGCACGGCGCCAAGGGCAAACCCCAAGCCACCTGCTGCGCCCATGCCGGGCGCATCGGGCGCGCAGTGCAGTTGCCTGACCGTTTCTATGTGCGCGGCGATCTGCCGGAGCCGCGCATCCATTTCTGCAACATCACTTGCTGCCAGCCCCTTTTGCGGGCCGAAAACCGCAGTAGCGCCGTCCGGACCGGTCAGCGGGTTGTCCACATCGGTCAGGCAGATGAGTTCGACGTGCGCGAGACGCGTATCCAGTTCGGAAAAATTGACCCGATCCAGCGTTTTGAGGCCATCCGGCGTTGGGGTGAGCGGCTGGTCGTTCTTGTTTAGAAATCGAACACCCAAGGCCGAGAGCATCCCCGCACCCGCGTCGTTGGTGCCGCTACCGCCCAGGCCGATCACCAGCTTTTGCGCGCCACGATCCAGCGCACACCGCAGCAATTCACCGACACCGCGCGTGTCGAACTGCCACGGATTGCGCCGCCCCGGGGCGGTGAGATTCAAGCCACAGGCGCTGGCGGCTTCGATGACGGCCATGTCCTGTGCCGGAACCCAGCCCCACGACGCGTCGACCATTGCACCATCTGGCCCATGCACGCGGTCACGGCGCCATTGCCCATTCAACGCCTGCGTGATGCGCTCCGCCGTGCCTTCGCCGCCATCGGCCATGGGGATGCATTCGATTCGGGCATCCGGCACCACGAGGCGGACGCCCTGCGCCATGGCTTTGGCCGCAGCCGGGCTGGATAAGCTGCCCTTGAAGCTATCCGGGCAGATAACAATGCGTAATCTCATGGATATCCCCGGTGGCGAAGGCTTGATGATTAGAAATGGTTTTATCGAAGCGGGTGAAGCGATTCCGACACTGCCTTGCCACAAACCGCCGCAGGTCGGAAGAGTCTTGCTACAATAACCGCCATTTTCTTCCAAAATATTTTAAACGGCGATCTTTCCGTGACTGATTACAAATCAACGCTTAACCTGCCCGATACCCCTTTCCCCATGCGCGGCAACCTGCCGCAGCGCGAGCCCGAGCGTTTGGCGCAGTGGCAGCAACTGGAATTGTATCGCGCGATTCGCGCCGTCAGTGCCGGTCGGCCCAAATTCGTGCTGCACGATGGCCCGCCCTACGCCAACGGCGATATTCATATCGGTCACGCCGTGAACAAGGTGCTCAAGGACATGATCGTCAAGTCCAAGCAGCTTGCAGGGTTCGACGCGCCGTATGTGCCGGGTTGGGATTGTCACGGTTTGCCGATTGAATTGATGGTCGAACGCGAACACGGCAAGCCGGGCGCCAAGCTTTCCGCGCAGGAATTCCGTGCTGCCTGCCGCGTTTATGCGCAAAGCCAGATCGACCGCCAGATGGCCGATTTTATCCGACTGGGTGTGATCGGTGACTGGGCCAATCCGTACAAAACGATGGATTTTGCCACCGAGGCGGACATCGTGCGTGCGCTGGCGGGCATCATCGAGAACGGCCATCTGCATCGAGGCGAGAAGCCGGTACACTGGTGCGTGGATTGCGGCTCGGCGCTGGCCGAAGCGGAGGTCGAATATCAGGACAAGAAATCCGACCAGATCGATGTGGCCTTTACGGCCGTGGATTCCGCCGCCGTGCACCGCGCCTTCGGGATTGACAGCAGCGCGCCGGTTTCGGTGGTTATCTGGACGACCACCCCGTGGACGCTGCCCGCCAATCAGGCCGTGGCGATCAACCCGGAACTGGATTATGCACTGATCGAACTGACCGATGGTCGTCGCATTATTCTGGCCGAAGCCCTGCGTGAATCGGCACTGTCGCGGATGAAGCTAGAAGGCGCCGTGCTGGGCACCACGCCCGGCGCAGAACTCGAAGGCCTGCATGTGCAGCACCCGTTCCTGAACCGGCAGGTGCTGTTGGTTCTGGGCGAGCATGTCACGACCGATGCCGGTACGGGCGCGGTGCATACGGCACCGGCGCATGGCGAGGACGACTTCAAGGTCGGTCAGCGTTATGGCCTGCCGGTGGATAACCCGGTCGATGGCAGTGGTCACTTCCTGCCCGACACGCCCTTTGTTGGTGGCATGAACCTCAAGGATGGCGGCGTAAAAATCCTCGAAATCATGCAGGAATCCGGCGCGCTGTTGGCGCACAGCCGCTTCACGCACAGCTATCCGCACTGCTGGCGGCACAAAACGCCGCTGATTTTCCGCGCGACCGGCCAGTGGTTCATCTCGATGGAACAGAACGAACTGCGCGAGCAGGCCATGGCGGCGATCAAGACCGTCCGCTTCGTGCCCGAATGGGGTGAAGCGCGCATTGCAGGCATGATCGAAAATCGCCCGGACTGGTGCATCTCGCGCCAGCGCACTTGGGGCGTGCCGATTGCGCTGTTCGTCGATAAACAAACCGGCGAGCCGCATCCGGACGCACCACGGCTGATGCGCGCGGTGGCCGACCGGATCGAGCAAACCGGTATCGATGCGTGGTTCTCGCTCGACCCGAAAGAGATCCTCGGTGCCGATGCCGACCGCTACGAGAAAGTCACCGATACGCTGGATGTCTGGTTCGATTCGGGCGTTACCCACGCCACCGTGCTCGACCGCCGCCCGGAGCTGACCTGGCCGGCCGACCTGTATCTGGAAGGCTCGGATCAGCACCGCGGCTGGTTCCAGTCGTCGCTGCTGACGGGGGTGGCGCTCAAGGGCGCGGCACCTTATCGCGGTGTGCTCACCCATGGCTTCACGGTCGATGCGCAGGGCCGCAAGATGTCCAAGTCGCTCGGCAACGTGGTCGCACCGCAAAAGGTCATCGACAAGATGGGCGCGGACGTGCTGCGCCTGTGGGTGGCCTCGACCGATTTCTCCGGCGAGATGACCGTCTCCGACGAAATCCTGCAACGGGCGGGCGACGCCTATCGCCGCATCCGCAACACGGCACGCTATCTGCTGGCCAACATCAACGATTTCGACCCGAACACCGATTGCGTGGCAAACGAAGACTTGCTGCCGCTGGATGCCTGGCTGCTCGATCACGCCGCACAACTGCATCAAGCCGTGTTGGCGGATTTTGAAACCTACGACTTCCACAGCCTCGTGGTGCGGGTGCACCATTTCTGCTCTATCGAGCTTGGCGCGTTCTACCTCGATATCGTCAAGGATCGCATCTACACCGGCCAGAAAAACGCGCCGATGCGCCGCTCGGCGCAAACCGTGATGTGGCGCGTGATCGAGGCGCTCACTCGCTGGATGGCGCCGATCACCTCGTTCACGGCCGACGAGCTTTGGGCGCATCTGCCCACGCTGGCCGAGCCTCGGGCGCCTTCGGTGTTTCTGGTAACGCATACCCATGATCTGGTGACCGTGCTCAGCGATGAGCAACGCGCGTTTTGGGCGAAGTTGATCGACCTGCGCGATGTTGTCAATCGCTACGCCGAAGTCGCCCGCAACGAAAAGATCATCAAGGCCAACCTCTCTGCGAAGGTGACGCTGTTTGTCGATGATATGCTGGCCGATTTCCTCAAACCCATCCGCGACGAACTGAGGTTTGTGTTGATCGTCTCTGAACTGGATGTATTGCCACTGGCAAACGCGCCGACGACAGCCACGGTTGAAACCCTGCCGAGTGGCGAGAAAATGGCCGTGCAGATCGCCGCGAGCGTTGCGCCCAAGTGTGAGCGCTGCTGGCATCTGCAGCCGGATGTCGGCAGCCATGCCGCGCATCTGACGCTTTGTGGTCGTTGTATCGAGAATATCGACGGCGCGGGCGAAACGCGGGTCTGGGCATGAACAGTTCCAACAAGCCGGGTCAGTTTTATTGGCACAACCTCCACTGGCTGTGGCTATCCCTGCTGGTGATTGGCGTGGATGCGGGGAGTAAATGGCTGGCGAGTCATTTCCTGCAGTACGCCAGGCCGGTGGAGCTGACCGGGTTTTTCAACCTCACCCTGTTGCACAATCACGGCGCGGCGTTTTCCTTTCTGGCGAATGCCGATGGCTGGCAGCGCTGGGGCTTCGCCGTGCTGGCCTTCATCGTGGCGCTGGGGCTGATGGTTTGGTTGCTGCGGATTCCCCGCGCCCAAGAAGGCGCGCGGCGGGGTGTTGGCATGATCAAGGTTGCGATTGCGCTGATCATCGGTGGGGCGATCGGCAACCTGATCGATCGGCTGACCTTGGGTTATGTGGTTGATTTTCTGGATTTTCATTGGCACGGTTATCACTGGCCCGCCTTCAATGTGGCCGATAGCGCGATTGTCCTTGGCGTAGCCTTGCTGATTTTGTTCGAATTACGCCCGAGCACAGAAAAACCAAATCAGGAGCACGCTTCCTCATGACGAACCCAAGCGATGCCAAGACTGCCGTACCGGTCATCACGCGGGGTGCAACAGTGACGCTGCACTACGAGATTCGCCTGCCGGATAATCGCGTGGCGGACTCAACCTTCGATGCTGAGCCGATGATCTTTATCGTCGGTGATGGCAGCCTTCAGTCCCGTTTGGAAGAATCGCTGCTCGGACTACCGCAAGGCGAGCAAACCCGCATCCTGCTGACGCCAGAATTCGCGTTTGGTGAACCCGACCCCGAGATGATCCACGAGCTGCCTCGTGCGGATGTGCCCGATGACCTTAGCTTGAGAGTCGACGATCTGGTCGAATTCAACCTGCCGAACGGCGATACAGTGGCGGGCACCGTGCGGGCGATCAACGAGGAAACCCTGCTGGTGGATTTCAATCACCCGCTGGCGGGCATGAATATTCAGTTCATCGTCAACGTGCTGGCGGTCGAGCCGCCTGCCCGAGAATCTGTTCAGGAGACTAAGGCATGAACATTCTGTTAGCCAACCCGCGCGGATTTTGTGCCGGGGTGGATCGGGCCGTCGAGATTGTCGATCGCGCGTTGGATCTGTTCGGAGCGCCGATTTTTGTGCGTCACGAAATCGTGCATAACCGTTATATCGTCGAAAACCTCAAGCGCAAAGGTGCGATTTTCATCGAGGAACTGGCCGAAGTGCCCGATGACGCCACCCTGATCTTCTCCGCACACGGCGTATCCCGAGCGATTGAAGACGAAGCCGCCGCACGAGGCTTGCGTATTTTCGATGCGACCTGCCCGCTGGTCACCAAGGTGCATCTGGAAGTCGAGCGTCACGCGCGTCAGGGTCAGGATGTTGTCCTGATCGGTCATGCCGGTCATCCGGAAGTCGAGGGCACGATGGGCCATTTCGATCCACGTCACGGCGGTCGGATTCATTTGATCGAACGCATCGACGACGTGGCGAATCTCTCTGTCGAGAACCCCAATGGCCTGGCGTACTCCACCCAAACCACGCTTTCGGTTGATGAAACCCAGATGATTATCGCCGCATTGCGTCAGCGTTTCCCCAAGATCGAAGGGCCAAAGAAAGATGACATCTGCTATGCCACGCAGAACCGCCAGGATGCCGTGCGCGAATTGACGCTAACATGCGACGTGATTCTCGTCGTCGGCTCGAAAACAAGCTCCAACTCTAATCGTCTGCGCGAAATTGCCGAGCAGGCCGGCAAGGCTGCCTACCTGATCGATGGCGTGGAAGACATCAGCGAGGACTGGTTTGGAAGCTGTGCCTGCGTGGGGGTGACGGCGGGTGCTTCCGCACCGGAAATTCTGGTTCAGCAGGTGCTGGCGCATCTCAAGGATCGCTTTGCCGCCACACTGATCGAAACGCCACCGCAAATCATCGAACACATGGTATTTGCATTGCCCAAATCCCTGCGCGCCTAGGCCCCGTGTTGAATGGAACAGGAGGAACGCATGAACAATACGAACCGTGCTCATTTTTTGCCGTTTTACCGTTTGGCTTGGCTGCTGTTGTGCGCGCTGATGCTGATACCGAATGCACGGGCGGCGGATAGTCGGGCGTTAGCCGCAACAATCGCCAGCCAGTTACCGGCAACTACCTGGTTCAAGGAAGGTAACGGTCAAAAGATCGTGTATTTCTTCTTCGATCCCAACTGTCCGCACTGCAATGAAGCCTATGAACGCATCAAACCGATTCTGGCCGCGGATCGGGATATCCAGATGCGCTACGTGCCGATGGGTGTGCTGTTACCGAGTTCGGCGGGCAAGGCGGCGGCCATCATGCAATCCGCCGACCCGCTGGCTGCGTACCACCGCATGGAGGATGGTTACGGCTTCTCCTCGCAGGGGGATGGTGGCGCCATCGAGCCGATCAAGGATATCTCGCCAGCCACGCAAAAAGCCTTGGACGCGAACTACGCGATTTTGAAGAACAATCGCATTCCCGGCATGCCTCTGATCGTGTTTCAGGGGGACGATGGAAAACCCTTTATGATGTTCGGCGCCAAATCCGCCGAGTTCTACCGCAAGCTGCTGGCTCATGTTGCCCCCGGCCCGTTCGGTGGCGGACACCCCATTCCATGAATGACGAGCGATCCCACCGGACATGAACGGCTTTTCCTATGTATGGCAGGGCTTTAGCCTGATGTGGCGACCGGGTGTCCGCCGGTTCGTGCTGATCCCTTTGCTCATCAACATCGTGTTATTCGGCGCGGGCATGTGGGCTGGCGTGCATTATGCCCACCAATGGCTCGACGGCCTGCTGCCCGGCTGGCTGGAATGGCTCAACTGGATTTTGATCCCGTTGCTGTTCATCGGCCTGATGCTGGTGGCCTATTTCAGCTTCACCATCATCGCCAATTTCATCGCCGCACCGTTCAATGCCCTGTTGGCGCAAAAGCTGGAAATGCAGCTGACCGGCAAACCCACGCCGGAGGACGACACCTCGCTCTGGCACCTCACACTGAAAACCGTGGCTGCCGAATGGCGCAAATTTCGCTATTTTCTGGCTTATGCGATTCCGCTGTTGCTGATTTCCTTCGTGCCGGGGCTGAACCTGCTCGCACCGTTTTTGTGGTTTGCCTTCTCTGCCTGGATGATGACGTTGCAGTACGTCGATGCCCCGGCGGGTAATCATCTTTTGGAATTCGATGCACAAAAAAGCTGGCTTAAAACGATGCCAGCCACGTCATTGACTTTTGGTACAGCCATGACCGGCATGACAATGGTGCCGGTATTGAATTTTTTTGCCTTGCCCGTTGGGGTATGCGGTGCGACCGCACTCTGGGTAGAGCGGCGACCGCGACCAACCCATGACTCGGTTAAACGTTAATTTCCTTGACCCAGAAATCATGCAGATTACAGGTGCTGGTGACTCTGACGAGTCCCTTGTAGCCTTCCGGCAAGGTGTGCTCCGACGTGGGCTTGTCTTTCCAGTTAAAGGTTTTGCGATCCAGGAATTTGCCGTCTTTTAGCACGACCGTGTGGCTGACAATGTAATGCGCCTCGCTCATCGGGTGCGGGGTATGGATATGCAGTTTGCCGTCTTTAACTTCTGTGTCCGGCACATGAAGTGATTCCACTGCTTTCCAGTGGCCGGGGTTTTGGGTATCAAAAACCACATTTTGATAATGCGCTTCACCCGCTTGTGCGGCTTGCGAGCCCAGTGCCAAGGCGGCCGTGCCGAGTGTGGCGGTGCTGATAAAGTGACGACGATTCATAACATGCTCCTTTCACAAATGACCAGGATTGGTCATCAGGAGCATAGACAATTATTTACCCGTGAAACTAATTTTTCGGTCGGTCGATGTCGTGCGCCTGCCGGGCATCGTTGATCAGCGTGTTTATTGCCCCATACCCTCAACGGTTAGGAACTGGAACAGCTTGGCCGGTTTGAACAATGTGAGCGCATTACCGGAATAACCCCCTCGTGTGCCAGAGGCAAGCGCAAAACCGACACCGACCACGGAGCCCCGGATGCGACACCCAGAGAAAATCAGGCAGCCGGACGGCTTTCTGGCGGTGCCATGAACTCCGGGCCGACCGGATCGGTAACCGTCTCAGCCAGGATGCGGTCGATCTCTGCTTGATCGGCATCGGTCAGCGACCAGCCGAAGATCGCATCGACCGGCTCCAGTTGATCCGGCCGACGCGCGCCCCATAATGCAGTCACCACCCCCGGCTGATCGATCAGCCAGCGCAGCGCCAGGTGGATCACGCGGCGATCGAAACGTTCTCGGGCGAACTGGTCCAAGCGTTCCACTGCGGCCAGATACTGGGCAAACCGTGGCGGCTGGAACTTCGGGTCGTTCTGGCGCAGATCATCGCCTTCGAATTTTCGATCTGCCGACATCGCCCCGGACAGCAGGCCACGACACAGTGCGCCGTAGGTCACCATGCCGATATCATGCTTCACGCAATAGGGTGCGACGTCCGCCTCGATGCCGCGCTCGAACAGGTTATACGGTGGCTGTGCGGTTGCTATCGGCACGACCGACGAGAGACGATCCATCTGTTCGGGGCTGAAATTGCTGACACCGACCGCGCGAATCTTGCCCGACTGGCGCATATCCTCCAGCGTCCGCGCTGTCTCCTCGAACGGGGTCCCCTCGTCGGGCCAGTGGATCTGATAGATATCGATGGTGTCGGTCTGCAGCCGGCGCAGGGAATCCTCCAGCTCCTGCTGCAGGCGTTCGGGTGCGCTGTTGCGCCGAATCCCGCCACCGCTCCAGTCGAGGCCAGCCTTGGTGGCCAGAATAATCTTGTCGCGCTGCCCGTATTCGGCCAGGGCGCGACCGACGATTTCCTCCGAGCGGCCGAAACCATATACCGGTGCGGTATCGATCAGACGGATGCCACGATCCAGTGCGGCATGAATGGTACGGATGGCCTCGGCCTCGTCTGTACCACCCCACATCCAGCCACCAATGGCCCAGGTACCCAGACCAATACGCGGCACCGTCAAATCAGCTGACTTGAGTGTAATGAATTCCATCTTGCATTCCCCCTTGGTTGGCGATTAATTAGCTTGCTACTAAAAGCATAGATGCTTACGCCCGATTTGTAATCAATAGGCGAATCAGAACCCGGCCAATTAAGCTCAAAATGGATCACGCGCCTCCCCGATGACAACCAGTGTCCGGCCCATCAGTGGCCACGCTATCCCCCCGCAACAAATCCGGTATTCGCCCTGAGTGCAGGGATTTATTATGGGGAAGTTCTGTACAAATGCAGATGTTCTGAAAGCAAAACTCGCATCTTTTGGCTTTGGACCCGCTGAAAATTTCAGGATGGTATTATTCAAAGTGGCCCTTGAAAAATAGTTGCGCCCGGGGCGGGAATACACCGAACCGTATTTTCGTTGCCCGGTTGCTAAGGAACCTCTGATTGAATCCTTCGTGGCCGAGACGGGCTTTTGAGGGATGAGTCGCAAGGCGCGGCGCGAAACGAATGGTTATTCCATTCGTGAGCGTCGCAACACAGCGAATCGCCCTCAAAAGCCCGTCCCATGGGGGTTGCCGCCCAAAAGCCGCAACACTTCGTTATCGGCCTTGGCATCGTAGCGTAAACTACGACCTGCGGCCTCTGCCTCGTTTTGCGGCTTTTGGATCAGCAACTCGGCTCATGAGGGATTCAATCAGAGGTTCCCTAAGTTGGCCAATCAGAACGGGTTTCATTCACCAGCGCGAGGCGCAGATCACACATGCCCCATGTTTTGGATAACGACACCCTTATCAACACCGTCCGCCAATGGGTGGAGCAGCTCGTCATCGGCTACAACCTCTGCCCCTTTGCCAAGCGCGAACTTGTCCGCGATCGCGTGCGGTTCGTCGTGAGCCGGGCGCAGGATGAAGAGCAACTGCTCGTCGATCTGGAAAACGAACTGACCTTGCTGGGCACGGATGAGGGTATTGAAACCACCTTGCTCATCACGCCGCAGGTTTTGCAGGATTTTTTCGACTTCAACCAGTTTCTGGGGCGAGCCGATCGGCGCGTGGCGCAATTGAAACTCAAGGGCGTGTTTCAGATCGCGAGCTTCCACCCTGATTACCAGTTCGGCGGCACCGAACCCGATGATGCCGAAAACTACACCAATAAATCGCCCTATCCCGTGCTACATCTGTTACGGGAAGCCAGCCTGGATCGGGCGATCGAGAACTACCCCGATGCCGAATCCATCCCCGAGCGCAATATCGAGCAGTTGGAGCTGATGGGTTCGGATCAATTGCGACGGCTGCTGGAAGATTGTTTTAACAGGTAAAATCGCCCGTGCAACCGCATCCATGCTGCGAATAACCTCTGGGGGGTCTCGTCGGACTTCAGGCAAATCCCTTCTAAATCCCCCTCGTTCCCCCTTTTATAAAGGGGGAGGCGCACAAACTCAAAAAAAGCCGATTCAGCCCCCCTTTGAAAAAAGGGGGGCGGGGGGATTTACGGTTCGTAACCTATAATCGAGGGATTCTGACTTCGTGCAGAGATCCTCCAACAGCAGAAATCACGAGCAAACGAAATGGCAGAGTCTTTATTCGATCAACTGAAAAAATCGGGCCTCGTGAGCGAGCAGAAAGCCAAGCAGGCCAAAAAAGCCAAGGGCAAGGCCCAGTTTCAGCAAACCAAACAGAGCAAGGCGCAGAAGAACAACGAAGCCACGCCCCTTGCGAGCGATGACTCAGTGGCAAGGGCCGCCGAGGAAAAAGCCGAACGCGCCCGACAACTGAATATAGAACGACAACAACAGCTTGCGAAGAAGGCCATGCAGGCCGAAGTGCGTCAGATCATCGAATCCAACCGCTTAAGCGGTTATGAGGGTTCCGTCCGCTATCATTTTGCCGATAACGGCAAGGTGAAAACCCTTGAAGTGAACCGGGAGACCCATCAACGCCTCGTCTCGTCCCGAATACGCATTGCCCGTTTTGATGGTGGTTACGCCCTGATTCCTGCCATCGCCGCCGAGAAGATCGAGCAGCGAGATACAAACGCATTGATTCCGATTCCGCAAAATGACGCATCTGTCTCGAAGGAAGATCAGGACTATTACGCACAGTTTGAAGTGCCGGATGATCTGACGTGGTGAGGCTGCCCGGTTGTGGGCTGCGCACGCTCTACGGGAATTAACGCGGTAAAAGTTACCGGGATGTTCAATGGGGAGGATTCCCGCCACCCCGGACGCGATAGGTGTTTTTCCCCGCCTGCTTGGCCTCGTACATGGCCTGATCGGCCAGCTGAACCAGCTCGTCTTCCGTCAGGCGTTTTTCAAGGCACTGCGCGATGCCGATACTGATGCCGATCTCCACGTCACGCGCCTCAATCATGAAGGGCTGGCCAATCGACTGAATGATGTTTTCAGCGACCTTGATCGCGTCTTCTGGCCGACTCAGGTCGGGCAGAATTACCGTGAACTCGTCCCCACCGAGACGCGCGACCGTATCGGAGGCTCGAACGGTTTGCGTGAGCCGTTTCGCCACGGCGATCAAAAGGAGATCACCCGCACGATGCCCGAGCGAATCATTCACTTGCTTGAACCCATCGAGGTCCATGTAAAACAGCGCCAGTGCCGTTTTGTTGCGTTTGGACTGGATCAACGCCATCCGCAGACGATCGAAAAAAAGCGATCGGTTAGGTAGTTGAGTCAGGGTGTCATAATGCGCCAGCCGCTCAACCGCTGCCTGTGCCTGTTTTTGGGGGGTGATATCTTGAAGCGTGCCGATGATCTTCAAGGCCACCCCTTCGTCATCAATCAACTGTTCACCTGTTTGACGCACGTATTTGACCACGTCACCCGGAAGCAACAGGCGGTGTTCAAGATGAAAGGGTATGCCGTCCTGTTCAAGCCGTTGAAAGGCTTCAGTCACCATGCGGCGGTCATCGGGGTGCACCCGACGGAGCAACTGGGCATGGATGGAACCCGCCGCTTGCGGATCGAGCGCCAGAATCTGGTACAGCTCATCCGACCAGTCCAACGCCCCTTCGCGCAGGTCACGTTCCCAGCTACCGACGTGTGCAATCCGTTGTGCTTCAACCAACTGCTGTTTTTTTTGTTTCATTTCGCGGGTCATGTTCTCTGCGAGTTTGAGCGCCCGCTCCCGCCCGCTGGCCAATTGCCAGACCATCAGCGCCAGCAGAAGGGTGGTACCCAGCCCACCAAAACGAATCAAATCGACCGACCGCGTGTCAAGCTGTTGATCGAATGCGGGCAGCGAGACAATTTGAATCGTCCAGGTCCGATGGGCGATCTCCAGCGTTCGGGTGTAGTCGAATACGGCCTTGTTTGCCTCAGATCTAGCCGCATCGCTTTGAAACAAAAGGTCTTCGGCGGCCGGGGTAGTACCATCAAAAATTGCAAGGCCGAAATCATCCTGTTGATCGCTCAGCAAACCGTTCATCAAATCGTTCATACGGAAGGCCGCATAAACCCAGCCTGTGAGCTGAAGACGACGCTCCTGAATGGTTTTCGGCACCTTGCCGTGGTGGTATTCTGGCAAGAACATCAGAACGCCAGACTGCTCTTGCTGGCCATTTTCCTGCACCAGTCGAACCTTGCCCGACATGACGACCTGATTGATATCACGGGCCTGATCCATCGCCGCGCGTCGAATCGGCTCGGCGTACATGTCATAGCCAAAGGCCCGCAGATTACGATCCGAGAACGGTTCGAGGTACACGATGGGGGCGTACTGGGCGCGGTTTCCGGGCGGATGGATTTCGAAGGCGGGAAAACCGCTCTGGTGGATCGATTTTGCCAGGCCGGCGGCATTTTGCTGGCTGACCCAGGGCGCGTAGCCCACCACCTGGAAACCCGGATAGTGCTGGCCGAGATTCAGTGCGGACACATAGGCATTGAACTGCTGGCGGGTCAGCGAATTGGAAGCCGCTTCGAGCCCGCGCAGACCACGCAGCACCTGCTCATACGCACTCAACCGCTGTTCAATCCGCAGCCGGATTTTCTGGCTTTGTTTGCCGAACTCGTCCGCATGCCTTAACTGCGCATTGTTTAGGGCCGCATTCTGCATAAAATACAGCCCCACCAGACCACTGACCAACACCAACAAGACCGGCAGGGAGATGGTGAATGCGCGCTTGGAACATTGCTTGCGCGGGCCTGAGAGGGTGGTTAACGCCAGCGGAAACATCACCACCACACCGAGCATATCGCCCGTCCACCAGTAGAACCCGTTGGTCAGAACCGAAGTCGATTCAATCGAGCCGATGGCCCACAGAGCAGACACCGCCAAACTCGAACCGATGAGGCAAATCAGCGGTGTCAGCAGCAAAACGGTGAGAAGGGATGGCCGCGCGGTACCCTGAGTTAAGTCGTTCCGCTCTGCGAGCCGACGAAAAACCAACCCGCCGACGCCCGCCTGCAGGGTCGAAGCCAACGCAATCAGAATCGCGCCCGCCGCAACCCGCCAATACACGGGGTCCGGTGCGTCCAGACCGACCCATAGATTCAGAATGGCAGCACCCGCAAACACCCCGGGCAACATGCGCATGCCGCCGAGAAACACGGCGGCCACGGCGATACCCGCCGGTAGGAATAAAGGCGCGGCATAGCCCGGATCAATGGCAAGCAGCGTGCGCAACTTGCCACTGATGACATACGCGACCACCAGCCAGATTACAGGCCATTTACTCTTGAGTGAGATGAACGAAATGATGGGCGGGAGGTTCATGGATAGGGGATCAGTACATGGGCCTGAAATGGGGTGAGCATGGAGCAAGTATCAAGGTAAATTGGCGATTTGTCTTGCCCATCGATACGTCGATCCCTTACACGGCGTGTTGCGTTTGTCGGATTGGTCGCTGGCCGTTCCTGCAAATCCACGTGAAGCTAATGCGAAAGTTTTTTCAAGGAGCCTTTGAATCAATAAAAAACCCCGACACATTGTGCTGGGCTTTGTTTTGGCGCCCGCCGGGGTGCGGGCTGGATTTGGCCTTAGAAGCCGTAATTCAGGCTGGTGTAGATCGAGCGACCTGGGCCTGGAACCGGCACGCCGAAGGGAACGCCGTTGATCGACATCGTCTTGCCCTGGCCGAGATAAACACCGCCTTGAGGCAGTGCGTAGTAGCGGTTGAACAGGTTGTCGATGCCCACATCGATGCGCAGTTTGTTCCAGGTGTAGCTGGTGCGCAGGTTGACGAGGGCAAAGCCGCCGGTCTCTTGTTCGCCGCGCACGGTGGAGACATCCGTTTTCGCCGCGACGAGGACGGTTTCCACAGTGTTCTGCCATGCGCCGATGTTCTGCACCAGTCCCAGCTTGGCGTTCAACGGCATCACGTTATACAGGCTGTCGTTGGTAGTGGTGTTCCGGCCGTGGGTGTAGCTCACCATGCCGGTGGTGGTGAAGCGCCCGAAGCGTTGAGTGTCGGCCAGCAGGTAATAACCGGACACGTCCGCGCCATAGATGCGCGCATTCTGATTCACGTATTGCAGCACGTTGAACTGGCCTGTTTTGCATACTTTTCCGGGCATGCATCGAGCGTCAATGTAGTCTTGCACATAGGAATAGTACGGTGTGACTTTCACACCCCATTGCTGGCCGGTCGCGTCGTGCCAATCGGCGGTGGCGCTGACGGTGTTGGCTTTTTCCGGCTTGAGGTTGATGTCGCCCAAATAGCCGTTACCGTCGCCGACGAAGTTATTCATGATCGCGGCCATCGCCCAGGTCGACCAGCTGTAGCGCTCGTACAGATTGGGCGAGCGGGCCTGACGCGCAAAGCCGAATTCGTAGGATTGGGTCGCATCCGGCGTGTAGCGTGCCAGCGCGGTGAAATTGAGGTTGTGATCGGTTTGTTCACGATCACTGGCATTGAAGGCTGCGGCATCCTTGGCCGTCATCATGTAGCTCTTGCCGGTGTTGCTATCGGCATAACCGCGCACCGGGCCCGCATTCATGCGCACGATATCGCTGCGAACACCGATCTGCGTCATCCATTGCGGTGTCCAGTGCGCGTCCCATTCGGCGAACAGGTCGAAGCGGTCGCGCTGGCCATCGTTGATGTTCCAGAACGTGCCCGGCGACATGCCGCCCGTGCCGGATGCCGGCCACCAGTCATCCAGACGGTATTTCTGCCATTCCGCGCCGAGCTTCAGTACATCTCGCGTTGTGAGATCGATATTGGCTTGCAGCTTGGCGCCGGTATTTTTGCCTTCGGTGTTCATCGGCATGCCCGGCGCGGTCATGTACCAGAACTGGCGGTCTTCGCCGAAGTTCATTTCATGGCGCACGTGCTGATGGTAGGCGCGGGCGTCCAGCGTGCCCCAGTCGTACTGCCCCTTGTAATGCAGGTTGAACTGCGTGCTGTTGTTCTGCGTCATGTCCATGCGCTGATTGGGGTAGTTCTCGTAGGGAATGCGCTGGATGCCGACACCCAGCTCGACCATCTGCGTGCCCGTATCGTTCTGATAGGCGGCGCTCAGTTCGTGATTCTGCGATTTGTAGGCCGAAGAACCGACGGTGTCGCCTTCAAGCCAGTGGCTGATGCCGGTTGAAATATCCTTCGGATCGGTGGAAGAGAGGCCCGCCGGTTTGAAATCGCCGCCCGCCTTGTAGTTGTCGGATTGTGCCGTTGAACCCCGGTAGCTCAGGCTGAAATTGCGCGTGGCCAGCGTCGCGGCCAGATTGCCGCCGTAGGCGCTGCCGTTGCTGCGGTAAAACCCGCCGATTTCGCCTTGCGTCACGGTACCTTCGCCGGGTTTGGCGAAGACGGGATCGGGCGAGTCAACCTGAATCGTGCCGCCGATGCTGTCGCCGCCGACGGAAACGGGCACAACGCCGCTATACACGCGCACCTGACCGACGTTGGTCGGATCGATGTACGACAGTGGCGAGTTCATGTGATTGGGGCAGGCGGCGATCAGATCCATGCCATCGACCTGCGTGCGCAGGCGATCATCGGCGAGACCATGAATGATCGGCAGGGCAGACACCCCGCCCGCGCTGAACAGGCTCACACCGGGGAAATCGGCCAGCAAGCGGGCCGAATCGCTGGTCGCGGCCCGCGCAGCCTTGATTTGTTCTGGCGTGAGTTCCTGGGCTCCGGCAGGTACGGTCGCCGTTTTGGTCGAGGCGACCTCAACCGGCGGCAGTTCGGTTGTGGCAAACGCTGTCAATGGTGCGGCGGCAATCAGAATCGCGAGCGGTTTTAATTTGAATTTCATCGTGACTTCTACTGTTGGTTTTTATGAGCTGGTTAAAAAGGAAGCCAGACCCATGAGCAAGTTTGTTGCCAACATGTAACCAATTGATATTAAAATTAATTATTGATGTCTGTTTTTGAAATAAATGGGGTATTTACCGCATAGCCGCGTGAAATGCCACATTTTTACCAAGTGTATTGCTTGGGAATCTAATTAAATTAGAGGTTCCGTGCAGCAGAGGGATGTGCCGCCATGAGCGATCGCATATGTGATCGCTCATGAAGAAAATCAAAAATCACATTTTTTGATTTTCGCGCGCTGAGAAATCTGGGATGGAATTATTCAGAGTTTTTCTTGGAGATGAGAAGGCGGATCGAATAATCGACGATACAAAAAAGCCGATATGCTAATCGGCCTTTGAGTGCGAGTGCGCGCTGCAACCAGCGCGTGTGGATAATCGATTTACTGGGATTTGTAGGGAAGGAATTTGCCGTTCATTGTGACAACGACACGGTCGCCCGCCGAATTTATCTTTGGTACCTAGAAACCCCCGTCCTTGGGATTTTTTGAGGTGACCTCTTGCAAATCAATCGAGTCTGACGCCAATGTCACATAAACCGCCGAAGGGTGTTTTTTACTTTCTGTACCCTTTGAAAATGTCGATATGCCAATTGAATGACCAAAATCCTTTCATTTCCAGAAAAACCCGGGCTCGCATGAATTTCACTGCGTAACTGTTACATTTGGTAACACGCGTGAAATAGTTAGGTCAAACATCTTTCTTACATTTTCTGCAGCGCGTAACTTTCGTGCAAAATCGTGAACACATTCCATAGCCATTCTATTTAATGGGGACAAAGATGAACATGTACAAAAGTCATTTGAAGCTGCTGCCGGGCATAGCTCTTGCGCTCACGCTATCCACTGCTTCGGCACATGCCGCACAGTGGCAGGCTTTGCCGGAGAAAGCGCCGGAGCCTGCCGACAATCCGACAACTCCGGAGAAGGTGGAACTGGGGCGCATCCTGTACATGGACCCGCGCTTTTCCTCGACCGGGACGGTGTCCTGCAATTCCTGCCACAACGTGATGCTAGGTGGGGATGACAACCGACCGGTTGCTATGGGTGTACATGGTCAGATGGGTGGGCGCAGCGCGCCGACGGTCTGGAATGCTGCGTTTAGCTCAGCGCAATTCTGGGATGGCCGTGCCGCCAGCCTGGAAGAACAGGCCAAGGGTCCGGTGGTCAACCCGGTGGAAATGGGCATGAGCGAACTCAAGTCAGCTATTGACCGCGTGCGCGCAATTGCCGGTTACAAGCCCTACTTCGAAAAAGCCTTCGGTAAGGATGCGATGACGGCCGACAACGCCGCTAAGGCCGTCGCGGCTTTCGAGCGCACGCTAATCACACCGAACAGCCCTTATGATCGCTATGTGAAGGGCGAGAAGCAGGCCATGACTAAACAGCAGGTCAAAGGCATGGAAACCTTTGCTCGCGTCGGCTGCGCGTCATGCCATTCCGGTGCCGCGTTCAGCGGCCCGATGCTGTCCAATAATGGTAAGCCATTTCAGATGAAGTTCCCGACCTTCAGCGACAGTGCCTATGTCAGCAAATACAATCTGGACAAGGACATGGGCCGCTTCGAGGTGACCAAGAGCGAGTCCGACAAGCACATGTTCAAGGTGGCGACACTGCGCAACATCGAGCTGACCGCGCCATACTTCCACAACGGTTCGGTCAAGACGCTGGATGAGGCTGTGAAGGTGATGGGCAAGGTCCAGCTAAACAAGGATTTGTCCGACGACGAGGTCAAGGACATCGTGGCTTTCCTGCATGCGCTGACCGGCGAATTCCCGGAGCAGAAGTTGCCACGTCTGCCGGGTACTTCTGGCTGGGCATTCGAATACACCGAGGCCGCTAAATAAGCTGCTCATGGCGTCGATAAAGCTCCGTATCGTGGGGCTTTGTCATACGTGTCAATAACCGTCAGAACAGGTGGGGCGGGCGGCCGCTCACCCTAAATCCCCCTCGTTCTCCCTTTTACAAAAAAAGGGGGGCTCATTCAAAAAACGGCTGACCCCGTCCCGTGAAAAAGGGGGTTGGGGGATTTAAAGCAGCTCTGATCTGAAGGCGTGCTCAAAGCCAAGCGCTCCTTCGATCATCGCGCCACGCTCTTGCCGCAGGAGAGGGCGCTGCCGCATTCGTGCAGACATTCCCTTAAGAATTTGACTCTCTGCAACATCTTGTTACACCAGAGAAATAATTAAGCAGAACATCTTTTTTATGATCGAAAGACGGTAGGACGCCTTGGATAACCTTTCAAGCCGCCCGGTAGTAACTCTGTTGCCTTTCTTGATGGAAATTAAATTATGAAAATTGATCCGCCCGGCACAGGCCTCGTCATGACTCGATATGACCGCCCGACAGTTGTGTTGCACTGGTTGACAGCGGGGCTTGTCATCACCCTCTTCAGCTTGGCATTGGTTTGGGGACTTTTAGAACATGGCACGGCACTGCGAAAAGAACTCCAGTACCTGCATATTTCGCTTGGCATTTTGTTGGCCATAGTGATCATTATCCGTATCGCCTGGCGGGCCACTCGGGGCAGGCATCTGGCTTCGACCGCCACGGGAATCGGTAAATGGGCCGCCAAATCAATGCACCTTGCCTTTTATTTTTTACTGGCGCTGCAAATAGGTTCTGGTTTTGCACTCAGGTGGGCGCAGGCTGAATCTTTCTCGTTTTTCAGACTGTTTACAGTTGAGATTCCGGGCAGTGGCAACAAGACATTGGCACATACGCTCGAAGAGCTTCATTATACGGTTGGCTGGGTTCTGATCATTCTCGTTGGTCTACACGCGGCAGCCGCTTTGATTCACCATTACCTACTGCGAGATGACACCTTAAAACGCATGCTTTGAACGGATCGCGTATCCGGAGCAAACAGTTCAGTGTCGCTTGAAACGCAGCCTGCTTTACTTGACTGTGCGCCCCGCGATGATTTCGGCATCATGCGCCCACGAACGCGATCCATTTTTGCGTGACCGGCAAGAACTTTGTGGATGCGTGACAGCTCGACGGCAAATTGCCTTGGGTATGACAAATGCAGACGCTTCCTGAAGTCCGATAGGCTGTTAGCTCAACACCTCCAGATAACGCGACAGCGTCTCATTTTCTGCGGCAAACCAGGTCTGCGCCTGTGCGCTGCTCGGCGTGGCGAGATCTGCCCGCCAATCCGGCTCCAGCGTGTCGATGATGAAGGTTCGCACCACTGTGCGATTATCCGGGCGTTGCAGGTGCTGGCGCACACAGCCGGTCCCCAAGAGCTCGAAGCCCTCGAGCGAGAACACCTGTCCCACCCGTGGTGGTGCTGTGGATAGCGCCACCCGATAGCGGCCCCGCTCATCGGCATGGGCCAGCGAGGTCTCGAAATCGAACAATTCGGCCAGGGTCCCGGCATCACCCTGTGCCTGCGCGGCCCGCTCGCGCAGTTGCAGTGCCGAAACGCCTATGTCCGCCCCCCGACCTTGCACCCAGCCAAGTCGATCACCACAGATGATCAGGCCGCCCCCGCGTTGCAGTATCTCACCGGTGGCGGCATCACATTCATCCACCAGTCGCAGGCCGACCAGAGGCCCGCCGCTGGCCTGCAAACGCCAGTCCTCGACATAGGCCCCGGTCGTGCCGAACTCGATCATGCAGTTGCCGATACGCTGCAGGCGCGCCGGCTCCGGCCAGCAGTTGTGTAATTGCAGGGATACGCCATCACGCCAGCTGAGCATGCCTTCCTCCCAGACGCTATCGGCCAACCAGCCTTCATGGTTGGCGAGTTGGCGCAGCTCGGCGGCCGTGTAGTCTTGCCAGGCACGCACTGGCAGTACAGGCGTGTCCGGCAGGCGCAGGTCGATGGTGAAGTTGCGGCTTTGCAGCCAATGTACCTGGGTGCGCTGATCGCTTCGGCCATCGGCGAAGCTGATGGTACGTCGACGAAAATGCCCGAGCATCCAGTCCGGCACGCCTGTCTTCGCGCGTGTCGGATAATCTGCGACCAATTCCAGCAGGTTCATGCCTTCACCGCACGGTGCCCATGACCGAAACTGGACAAGCCTGCTGCGCCATCGGGCAGTTGCAGCGAACCATTCTCCAACCGCTCGCGCAGGTAACGGAAGGTCTGCGCGAACTGTTCCTCGCCTTCCGGCACATAACCACTGTGGTTACTCGACTGGCCGATGTAGAAGCGCATCTTCTCGTGCAGTGGGCGCTCGAAAAATCTGCGCGCCTGTCGGATCAATCCGTCGCGTAACGTGCGGGAAATGCCGTGCCCGGTAATCTGCAGGAAGCCGACATCGCGTGCGGCT